>NZ_JASHDW010000007.1:0-124281 GCF_047463435.1 Streptococcus mitis
CTTTCTTCTCAGCGTCTGTAAGTTTGTCTGGGTTAGCTACTACAGTTTTGTCCGCTGGTTTAACGATATCATTGCCTGCGTTTGGTTTAGCTGCGTCTGCTGCTGACTTAGTCAAGTCTGACGCTGGTCCCTTAAAAACTGGTAGAATTATGATAGAATGGAAAAAAGGACTTGAGGAGATTTAGGATGCAAGATGAAAGTGTGTATGGATTAGTCTATAAGGCTATTCGTGAGGAAAGAGGGTTTACACAGAAGGAAGCTGCTGGAACTACAGTGACTCCTCATTTTTTACGTCAGTTTGAGCAAGGGAAATCTCGGATAACCATTCAAAAATTTGAAGAGATTCTTTCTAATATTGGAATTGATAAAGAGACCTTTGATAGTCTTAAAACGCAGATGTTTCCAACTGAATTTCATAAATTACAGGCTCAAGTTGCTGATTTGGCTTATAAGCGTGAATTTAAAAAGATCATTAGCTTGATTAATCAGCCCTTGGAAAATCCTGGAATCGCTGAACACTATGTGATTGCCAATCGTGTAGTCAATAAATTTGCTATCGCAAACATCATCGGCGATTCTTTTCTGACTCCAAAAGATTATCAAGAACTAGAATATATCAAGAACTATCTCAGTGAATTGGACGACTGGAATAAAATTGAGGTGAATATCTTTTCATCTATCTTGCCTCACTTTTCAATCGAATTTTTAGATTATAGGCTCTACCACTTATTAGATACTCTAAAAAAACAGACTGAATACCATTCAATCCGTACTTCTGACTATTATATTGCCTGCTTAAGAACTGCTATCAAGCATTACTCTGTTAATGGCTACTATGATAAAGCTGAAAATCTAGCGTTGAAGACCCTGGAAGTGATTAATACTTTCCCTCTACTGAGTACCAAGATGACAGAGATGATTAGTCTTTCTATGGAACGAGCTAATAATTTTCTCAGACAAGACGATGTCAGAGGTCTAGAACTTGCTAAGCATATCTTTGCCAGTCTTGATAACTTTGAAAAAATCTATCCAAATCAACTTCTGACTCGAATGAGAGAGGATTTCTTTGTTACTGTCACACAACTCAATCACACTGGACAACCTTTAGATATATAATCTAGAAATCAAAAAAGCTTGAGGAACCACATATTTCCTCAGGCTTTTCTTATCCTTTAAAGGTCACAATAGTTGCGCCACTCCCTCCAGCATTTTGTGGGGCATAGCCGAAACTCTTGACATGTTTGTTTCTTTGTAGGTATTTGGTAACACCTTCACGGATGACTCCTGTACCGATACCGTGGATGATATCAACTTGAGCCATATTATTAAGCAAGGCTTGGTCGATAAAGGCATCTAGCTCATTCATAGCCTCTTCATAGCGTTTGCCTCGAAGGTCCAGTCTGGCTTGAGGTCCTCGGCCAGAAGTTCGTTTCACGACATTGACTTGTTTCTTCTTGACTTGTTTTTCTTGCTGATCCTGAACGAGGTCAAATTCTTTCTCTTCCAAGGTCATCTTGATCAAGCCGACTTGAGCTTCCCAGCGGCCGTCCTTGAGTTGTCTGGTCAAGGTACCACGCTGGCCATAACTGAGAACCACGATATCATCGCCCACCTTAGGAGCTCGTTTTTTCTTGGCCTTTTGAAGGACCTTATTTTTAGATAAATCTACTTTTTCAGGAGCCAATTTTTTCAGCTTGGCCTTGGCTTCAATGATTTCATGGGGTTTGAGTTGAGATTTGCTGTGGAGATTTTTGAGAATCTGGTCACTCTCACTTAGAGCCATGTCCACAATCTCAGCAGCCTGTTCACGCGCCTTATTAAGCTCGGTTTCCTTTTCACGATTGAGCTCGTTGTAAAGTTTTTTGAGAGCACGGTTCATCTTGAGATTTTCTTGCTCCACCTCACGGATATTGTCCAAGCGTTTGCGACTTTCCAGTGTCTGCTCTTCCAGTTGTTCAATGATTCGGTTGACATCATTGTCCTGATCGACCTGCTGGCTGGCATCCCCCACGATAACCTCAGATAGTCCTAAACGTTTAGCGATTTCGAAGGCATTGCTTCGGCCAGGAACACCCTGCATAAAGCGATAGGTCGGGCGAAGAGTTGCAGTATCAAACTCCATGCTGGCATTTTGCACAAAGGCTGTCTCAATACCATAGGCCTTAAGTTCTGGATAGTGGGTCGTAGCCATGGTCTTGACTTGACGTAGGCGAAGGTCCTCCAGAATAGCCATAGCGAGGGCGGCTCCCTCTTGAGGGTCGGTACCAGCCCCCAACTCATCCAAGAGTAGGAGTGAATGTTGGTTGACCTTGCCAAGAATATCCACAATATTAGTCATGTGGCTAGAGAAGGTAGACAAACTCTGCTCAATAGACTGCTCATCGCCAATATCGGCAAAGATTTCTTCAAAGATACCAACACGACTTCCCTTGTCTGCTAAAATCGGCAAACCAGACTGGGCCATAACCTGTGTCAAACCCAGAGTTTTGAGCATGATGGTCTTCCCACCTGTATTGGGGCCTGTAATGACAATAGCTGTTAAATCTTGGCCAAAATGGACATCATTTGCGACGGCATTTTTGACCAGAGGATGGCAGACATGGAGCAGTTGAATTTCTTGATTTTCTGACAGCTGAGGTACGACTGCTTGTCTTTCTTGGATAAAGCGGACCTTGGCACGAATCAAGTCCAGATGGCCGATAATCCAAGCATCATTGGCAATCTCAGCCGCATGAGGGCGAACACGCTCAGAAATTTCTTGGAGAATGCGAAGCATTTCATAGCGCTCATCTGCTCGTAAACTAGCAATTTCTTCGCTCAGTTTGACCACCTCACGGGGTTCGATGTAGACGGTATTTCCACTAGCAGAAATATCATGAACGACACCTGCAATCTTATTGCGGTAGGTGTTTTTGACTGGTAAAACCTGACGGCCATTTCTGCTGGCAACAATCCCCTCTGTCAACATCTGCGCTTTTTGCTTGAGCAGGTCCTGTAAAACATCGCGTACCTGACTCTCGCTATCATGGATTTTCCGACGGATGCGCGCCAATTCTTCACTGGCAAAATTTTCAATGAAACCTGCATCATTAAAGGCTTGGAGATTTCCTTGTAATTGCGGAAAATCGTGTAATTTCTCAAACCAAAGGGCTAATTCTTCCAAGCTGACATTTTCCAGATTGGCGTAAAAACTTTGCAGTTCTCGGCTAGACAGAAGCACGCGCTTCAAGAGTAGAAACTCCTCAATATTGAGGTCTGCGCCCATCTCCAATCGCTTGCAGACTCCTGCAATTTCCTTAGTTGCGAGAATGGTAAAATGCGGTTGCTCGACAAAGAGAGCCTGCATTTCCTTCATCTCAGCAAAAGCCTGTTTGATTTTATCCGCTTTGTCAGTCGGAGCCAGCTGTCTCAACTGCTCCAAACCCTGCTCGGTCAACAAATGGGGTTCAAACAAGGCCTTGACCTTATTGAACTCTAATGTTTCTAATATTTTCTTGTTCATCTTTATTTCCTTTTCTTTGAATGTCTAGGTGTGGTAGCTTTTTATATTCTGATAGATTCTAGTCAAATCTGTAAACAAAGGGCTAGGAAAACTCCTGCCCTTTTTATCCGATTAAATTTGTCACCCAGATTTGTTTGAGCCAACTGGTTGTTACTGGTATGCTCTGGATGATGTGTTTTGCGACGATACTCTTTTCAAGAGGATTTTGTATAGCTGCCATGGGAATAGTCGCCAAGATGGTTAAAGCCATTTGCAAAACAAATAAGGTCACCAACATGGACAAGATACCTGCTGAAACTTGGAACAACTTGCCACCCAGCTTTTTACTAGGAAGTAAGTGTAAGAGGAGACCAAGCAAACGACCGATGCTATAGACAATCCCAAATACAAGCAAGTAGCCGATACCTGCGTAAAAGACCTTATCCAACTGAAAGAGTTGATCCGATGGGAAGAAGAAAGTCCCCTGACCTTCCTGCGGATTTGCATAAGGAAGCAATAAATGGAATTGTTCCCCAAGTCCCTTATAAAACTGGCCAGCCATAAAAGCCGATGCCATGGCTGCAATTAGGTAATAAACCTGCAAGAGCAAGCCTCTCCGATAGCCGATATAAAATCCCCAAGCCAAGACCAATAGAAGAAGGAGTGAAATCATAATGAATCCTCAATCTTGCTTTGTTCTTGCTTGCAAGTCACGAGCTTGTGACGGAGTTCTTCTAATTCTTGCTCCTTATCGTCAAATTCAATCTCACGGCTGAGTTGAGTTGACAAACAGTTGACTGCCAACATAATTGCTATGGTTTCATCGTCTGCACTAGGCATTTGTTCTTTAATTGCTTGGTATTTTTCTGTCGCAACCTTAGCGATTTCCTCCATAAAGAGGTTATCGTGTTCGGTTGTCAAGGTTAATGATTTTTTTCCGAATGTAAATTTGAATCGATTTAGATTTGCCATAAAATTCACCTCACGATATTATACCAAAATTCGCTAACTTTGTCAGTTTTTACAAATTTGCCTGTTTTTGTGGTACAATAGAAACTATGGCAAGTATAACACTCACACCAAGCGAAAAGGAGATCCAGGCTTTCCTTGAACACTATCAAACCAGTCTGACTCCCAGTAAGAACCCCTATATCCGCTACTTTTTGAGACTGCCTCAGGCAACGGTTTCTATCTATACTTCTGGAAAGGTCTTGCTTCAGGGTGAAGGGGCTGAGAAATACGCTCGTTTCTTTGGCTATCAAGTTGTAGAGCAAACCAGCGGACAAAATTTCCCTTTGATTGGGACAGATGAGGTTGGAAATGGTTCCTACTTTGGTGGACTTGCAGTTGTGGCTTCCTTTGTCACACCTGACCAGCATGATTTCTTACGAAAACTCGGTGTGGGGGATTCCAAGACTCTGACCGACCAAAAGATTCGTCAGATTGCCCCTATCCTCAAGGAAAAAATCCAGTACCAGGCACTGCTTCTCTCACCAAGCAAGTACAACGAGGTCATCGGAGACCGCTACAACGCTGTTTCGGTTAAGGTGGCCCTCCATAATCAGGCTATCTATCTCCTCCTTCAAAAAGGTGTCCAGCCTGAGAAAATTGTGATTGATGCCTTTACCAGTGCTAAAAATTATGACAAGTACTTGGCACAAGAGGCCAATCGTTTCAGCAATCCTATCAGCTTAGAAGAAAAGGCTGAGGGCAAATACTTGGCTGTCGCAGTTTCTTCTATCATTGCGCGTGATCTCTTTCTGGAAAATCTTGAAAATCTAGGACGAGAACTGGGCTATCAACTTCCAAGTGGAGCTGGAACAGCTTCTGATAAGGTGGCTAGCCAGATTTTGCAAGCCTATGGTATGCAGGGACTCAACTTCTGTGCCAAACTGCACTTTAAAAATACTGAAAAAGCGAAACAACGCTTAGAAAGGTAAGTTATGAATTCATTTAAAAATTTCCTAAAAGAGTGGGGATTATTTCTCCTGATTCTGTCAGTACTAGCTTTAAGCCGTATCTTTTTTTGGAGTAATGTCCGCGTAGAAGGCCATTCCATGGATCCGACCCTAGCGGATGGCGAAATCCTCTTTGTTGTTAAGCACCTTCCGATTGACCGTTTTGATATCGTGGTAGCCCATGAGGAAGATGGCAATAAGGATATCGTCAAGCGTGTCATCGGAATGCCTGGCGATACCATCCGTTACGAAAACGATAAACTTTACATCAATGACAAAGAGACGGACGAGCCTTACCTAGCTGACTACATCAAACGCTTTAAGGACGACAAACTCCAAAGCACCTACTCAGGCAAGGGATTTGAAGGAAATAAAGGAACTTTCTTTAGAAGTATCGCTCAAAAAGCTCAAGCCTTCACAGTTGATGTCAACTACAACACCAATTTTAGCTTTACTGTCCCAGAAGGAGAATACCTCCTCCTCGGAGATGACCGCTTGGTTTCGAGCGACAGCCGCCACGTAGGTACCTTTAAAGCAAAAGATATCACAGGGGAAGCTAAATTCCGCTTCTGGCCAATCACCCGTATCGGAACATTTTAAGAGACCTAAGAGGCCGAGAATCAAGAATCTCAGCCTCTTCTTCTATCGTGAGAAGTGATTGTTTATTGACTATAATAAAAACACCCCCAACTCTCACCTATTCATACAAAGGAATTTTATGGAAGTTTATTTTTCAGGAACCATTGAACGGATTATTTTTGAAAATCCCAGCAATTTTTATCGCATCCTCCTCCTAGAAATCGAAGATACGGACGCAGAGGATTTTGATGACTTTGAAATCATTGTCACGGGCACTATGGCTGACGTGATTGAGGGAGAAGACTATACTTTTTGGGGGCAAATTGTCCAGCACTCCAAGTATGGGGAGCAACTGCAAATCAGCCGGTATGAACGCTCAAAACCAACTAGCAAGGGATTGGTTAAGTACTTTTCAAGTAGCCATTTCAAGGGAATTGGTCTCAAGACTGCTCAGAAAATTGTGGATACCTATGGCGATAATACCATTGACGAAATTCTGCAACACCCAGAAAAGCTAGAAGGCATCTCAGGGCTCTCTGCCAAAAATCGCGAGGCTTTCGTCTCCACTCTCCGTCTCAACTACGGAACGGAGATGGTTTTGGCCAAACTAGCCAACTACGGCATTCCCAACAAACTAGCCTTTCAGATTCAAGACTTTTACAAGGAAGAAACCCTTGATGTGGTTGAAAATTATCCCTACCAATTGGTTGAGGATATCAAGGGTTTGGGATTTACTATTGCTGACCAATTAGCGGAAGAACTAGGCATCGAAAGTCAGGCTCCCGAGCGCTTCCGTGCCGGTCTAGTTCATAGTCTTTTTCAGGCCTGTATGGAAACAGGGGACACCTATGTTGAAGCACGGGATTTGCTAGAACAAACTCTTACTCTCCTTGAATCTTCTCGCCCCGTGGAACTGGACCCCAGCCAAGTGGCCCAAGAACTCTCCTACCTAATCGAAGAAGACAAGGTTCAGCAAATTGATACCAAAATCTTTGATAATAGCCTCTTTTTCGCTGAGGAAGGCATCCGCAGTCACTTGGTTCGTATCCTTGAAAAAGGAAAACAGAAGAGCCAAGATTTAGAAACTATTCAAAAACATATCACTACTGTCGAGCAAGAACTAGGGATTGAGTATGATAGCATTCAAAAACAAGCTATCTGCGACGCTATCCAGAACAAGGTCTTTATCCTGACAGGTGGGCCCGGTACTGGTAAGACAACTGTTATCAATGGGATCATCGCTGTTTACGCCCTTTTAGAAGGACTTGACCTCAGGAAAAAAAGCAACCTGCCAATTCTTCTTGCCGCTCCAACTGGACGAGCAGCTCGACGCATGAACGAATTAACAGGCTTGCCTAGCGCGACCATACACCGCCACTTAGGAATGACAGGCGACGATGATACCAGTCATCTGGAAGATTATCTAGATGCTGACTTTATTATCGTGGATGAATTCTCCATGGTGGACACTTGGCTGGCCAACCAACTCTTCTCCAACATCTCTTCTAACAGTAAAATCCTCATCGTGGGCGACAGCGATCAGCTACCGTCTGTCAGTCCCGGTCAAGTTCTAGCTGATCTGCTTCATATTTCCTTGATTCCTCAGACTCGCTTGGAAAAAATTTACCGACAAAGCGAAGAATCAACCATCGTCACCCTAGCTAGTCAAATTCGACAGGGAATCTTGCCAGCTGATTTCACCCAGAAAAAAGCAGACCGTTCCTACTTTGAAATTGCTAGTGGCCATATTCCAGCTACGATTGAAAAAATCTTAGGCGCTGCCCTCAGAAGTGGTATTCCTGCCCGTGATATCCAAGTTCTGGCTCCCATGTACAGAGGGACGGCAGGGATTGATGCCATCAACCAGCTCATGCAAGACCTCCTTAACCCACCACAAAAAGACCAACTTAGTTTTGAAGCTCCCCAGTGCCATTATCGTAAGGGCGACAAGGTCATTCACCTGGTCAATGATGCTGAAATTAATGTCTTTAATGGAGATTTAGGAGCCATCACAGACCTGATTCCTGGTAAATACACCGAGTCGAAACAAGACGAGATTGTCATTGATTTTGACGGCAACGAAGTCTCTTACCCACGTAACGAATGGTACAAGATTCGCTTGGCATATGCCATGAGTATCCATAAATCGCAGGGAAGTGAGTTCCCTGTTGTTATCCTACCTATCACCAGTGCTAGCAGGCGTATGCTGGAGCGCAATCTCATCTACACAGCCATTACACGCGCCAAAAGCAAGCTTATCTTACTAGGCGAATTACAGGCCTTTGATTATGCTACCCAACATATCGGAACTGCCCGAAAAACCTATCTGATTGAACGCTTCAGTGATTTATTGGAGAATGTTGAAGAAAAGCAACCAGCTGTCTCTGAAACTGCCACATCAAGTACCTCTGAACAATCCTACATCCTGACAGAAGAAAACTGGGACAGCATCCCCGCCATGATTGGGATTACTGACGCAGACCTCAAAGAGATTTTTGGAAAATAGTGCACAAGAAAACCCACCAATTCAGGTGGGATTTTTGTTTATTAAGATTATTTAACTGTTGCTGTGCTTGTAATCAATTCAACAGCTTTTTTGATTGTGATATCGTGTTTCAACATATCAGCTGAAAGCAAGCTTTGTACTTGTGCAACTTCCATGTTGTAATCTGCTGCCAATTGCTCGATTTCTTTTTGGATTTCTTCTTCTGAAGCGTCAAATCCTTCAGCTTTCGCAACTGCTTCAATAACAAGGTTAGTCTTAGTACGTGACTCAGCTTCTGCTTCGTATTGTTTGTGAAGGTCTTCTTGAGTAGTTCCAGTGATTTGGAAGTACATGTCAGGGTTGATACCTTGACGTTGCAAGTTTCCAAGGAATTCATTTACTGAACGGTGAACTTCTTCGTGGATCATTTCTTCTGGAAGTTCTACGATTTCAGCGTTTTCTACAGCTTTATCAATTGCTGCACCTTCAACTGCATCTTTGTAAGCTTCTTCTTTAGCAGCAGCCAATTCTTTGCGGTATTTTTCTTTCAATTCAGCAAGTGTTTCAACTTCTTCGTCGATGTCTTTTGCAAGCTCATCGTCAAGAGCTGGAACTTCTTTAGCTTTTACTTCGTGGATAGTTGTTACGAATTTAGCTTCTTTACCTGCAAGGTCTTCTGCTTGGTAGTCTTCTGGGAATGTTACGATAACATCAACAGTTTCACCAGCTGAGTGACCTACCAATTGGTCTTCGAAACCTGGGATGAATTGACCTGAACCAAGTCCAAGTGAGAAGTTTTCACCTTTTCCGCCGTCAAATTCAACACCATCGATAGAACCAACAAAGTCGATGACAACAGTGTCACCGTTTTCAGCAGCAGCTTCTTTGATAACCAATTCAGCCAAATTATTGCGTTCGCGTTCGATACGCTCTTCAACGTCAGCGTCAGTTACTTCTTTTTCAACATCTACTGATACTTCAAGGTTTTTGTAGTCACCCAATTTTACTTCAGGTTTTGTAACGACTTCAGCAGTGATAACCCAGTCTTGACCTTTTTCCATTGAAGTTACGTCAATTTTTGGTTGAGCAACGACTTCAAGACCAGCTTCTTTAACAGCAGCTTCATATGCGTTTGGCAAAAGAGCGTTCATAACGTCTTGGTAAAGTGACTCTTCACCAAATTTTTGGTCAAAGATAGGACGTGGAAGGTGACCTTTACGGAAACCTGGAACATTAAGAGATTTCTTCACTGAGTTGAAGACACGGTCCAATTCTGGTTTGATTTGGTCTTGAGAGATAGTGAAAGTCAAGACACCACGGTTTGTTTCTTTGTTTTCAAATGATACAGACATTCTGTCATTTCTCCTTAAAATTTTTTAAATACAGTCTATTATAACATAAATGGGCGACTTTTTTCAAGTAATGAATGCGCTTTTCAATAATGGGAGAGGTACTTGCTTGCTTCTTTGATACTAAGGTCAGCCATTTCTCCAACATTATTTTTACATAACTATTAGAACTCCTCATGCCCCACTAAGTGGTGCTGAAAGGCATAGACTGCAGCCTGGGTACGATCGCTGACTTCAAGTTTGGCAAGGATATTGGACACATGAGTCTTGACCGTCTTGAGAGAGATAAAAAGTTCATCAGCGATACGCTGATTTTCATATCCTTTAGCGATGAGTTGGAGAACATCTCGCTCACGCGCAGTCAAGTCCTCATGTAGTTCTATGTGATTGCGGTGGTATTCGACCTTCTTGCTGACCTCTTGTTCAATAGCCAACTCACCAGCAGACACCTTACGAACAGCGTGTAGCAATTCATCTGCACTAGAAGTCTTGAGCATATAGCCCCGAGCACCGGCATTTAAGACAGGCATGATTTTTTCATTGTCCAAGTACGAAGTCACAATCAAAATCTTGGCTTCAGGCCATTCTTTGAGGATAGCCAAGGTCGCATCAATCCCATTCATCTCAGGCATGACAATATCCATGACAATGACATCTGGACGTAATTCCAAGGCTAAATCAATGCCTTGAGACCCGTTGGACGCCTCGCCCACAACTTCTACATCGTCTTGGAGGTCAAAGTAGCTTTTCAAGCCCAATCGAACCATTTCATGGTCATCTACTAGTAAAATTTTCATCTTTACTCCTTCATCATTCCTCATCTAACAGGGGAATACGGATATCAACTGCCAGTCCTTGCTTGGGAGCTGTTAATAACTGAACCGTCCCTGCCATATCTTCAACCCGCTCCTTGATATTGCGGAGTCCATAACTCAGGTCATCTAAATTCCCCAACTGGAAACCAATCCCATTGTCTACCACCTTCAGCTGCAATTCAAAATCTGTCTGATAGAGGTAAACATCCAGACAAGATGCCTGGGCATGACGGAGGGTATTGCTAATCAACTCTTGCAGGATGCGGAAGATATGCTCCTCGATTTTCTTAGGCAATTTCGTTACATTTTGCTTGAAACTAACCTTGAGATCACTCTTGTCCTCAAGCTCTTTTAAGAGAATTTGAATTCCCTCAACCAGACTCTTTTGCTCCAGTTCAACTGGTCTCAAATGCAAGAGCAAGACCCGCAAATCCTTCTGGGCGGTTTCTAAAATAGCTGTGACACTCTGCAGCTGGATCTGCATCTTTTCTCTATCCAATTTCAAAGTCTGCTGACTGATACCTGATAAAATCATGTGAGCCGCAAACAACTCCTGACTAACTGTATCGTGCAAATCCCGAGCAAGTCGCTTCCGTTCCTTCTCAATGATTTCCTCTTCCTGAGCAAGACTTTGATTTTCAGCCTTTTGAAGTGCTTCTGTCAAAAGGTTCAGTTTACCTGACAAGGACTTGAAACTGGCATCCAAATCTGGATCTGCAACCTGAACCACTTCTTGCCCTGCCAACAAACGCTTGAGATTAGTATGCATTTTTCTTAGAGAAAGCTCTTCGATACCTCTCCAAAACAGGGCTAAGAGAAAGGTCATGGACATGCTGAAAACCAACAATAAAAAGATAAATTTTTCTGTTTTTTCGACATCCTGCAGGAAAATAGACCAGTCAAAATCAAGAATTTCCAGTAAACTGTGGGAGAAAAATAAGACAAACAGGATGGAGGTAAGAGCAATGATTACATAAGCTTGTTTTTTCATCCTCTGACCACCTCCACATCTCCAATCATAGTGGTCAAGAAAATCTTGACACTCTTGTTACTCTTGAGATAGTCTTTGGTTTCTTGATGATAGTGTTCATTTCGGAGGGATCGCTTGGGCTGGTTGAAAAAAGTTAAATCACCATAGAGACAGTTGACGCTGAGACTGACTTCCACATCTACAGGTACAATGATTTTGGTCGTTCCTACCATCTTTCTGAGGATAATGACATTATCATGATTGGTTAGGATGACCCTCTCCAGATGAATGGTGTCCTTACCCATAAGGCGAAAGAGATTGATATCATCAAACTGGCAAGTCTGGTAGCTTGAAAAATGATGGAGATTTCCAAACCAACGATTTTTCTCCTTCTTAACCATCACCACCTCTTCAAAAATCAAATCGGTCTGTTCTTTTTCCTGGTTCATCATCGGATAAAGAAGAAAGAGGCTATAAATAACCGCAACAAAAATAGCTAGAATCACAAAAGGATTGAGCATGACGATGAAAAAGAAGAGAATGGTTGCCACTACTAAGAGAAGGTTATTGCCATCTTTACCAGTGTAATAGCGAATCAAAAGCAAAAAGAGGAATAAAATCAGCAGAAAACGCGAAAAATGCTCTGATACCATCAAAATCAGAGCTCCTGTCAAAAGACAGGCTTCGATAAATAAAAAGATTTTAAATTTTCTCATAGGTTCATCCTCTCCCTTCTATTTTATCACAATTCAAAAAAGTCACCTCAGTCTGAGGATGGAAAAAAGGCGCTGGTTACGCCTTTTTCATCTGATCCTTTGCTTCTTTTAATTTTCCGTAGAGAAGGTAGTCTACGTTTTGCAGATCTGCTATAGTGGCACAGTTCAGAGCACACATGATTAAGCGTAGATCTACTTTCCAGCCTTGGACAATGCCAATTACTTCTTCGACTGTGTAGCTTTCAACCAATTCCAGAACGGTACGTGACAGTCCCACAGCCTTGGCACCAAAGACCAAGCACTTAATCATATCCAGCGGATTCCGAACGCCTCCACTGACCAAGAGTTCGACCTTGTCTTTCCAGTCTTGGGCATTGAGAAGGGCTTGCATGGTAGACTGGCCCCATTGATTGAGGTAGTCACGTTGACCACTGCGACGATTTTCAATATAGGCAAAGCTGGTACCGCCACGACCTGATAGATCCACTGTACGAACACCCAGTTCATAGGCTCTTTCGATGGTCTTGGCATCCATTCCAAAGCCTACTTCCTTGAGAACAATAGGGACGGGGATTTGCTTGCTATAATCTGCTAGATGCGATTGCCAGCTTCTGAACCTTCTTTCTCCCTCAGGCATGAGCAACTCCTGCATGACATTGACATGCACTTGTAAAAGTAAAGGATTCATCTCTGTCACAGTCTGCAAACCAAGTTCAACCGGCTTATCCAATCCAATATTGGTTCCAAGAAGGAGATTGGGATGGCTAGATTTGACAGAAAAAGAGTCATCTGTTGGATCTTTGAGGGCTGCGCTATAAGAACCCGTTACAAATAAAATACCACAGGCTTCCGCCACTTGAGCCAGCTTTTGATTGATTTCTCTTCCCTTATCGCTTCCACCCGTCATAGCATTGATATAAAAAGGAAAGTCCCACTTTCGACCCGCAAATTCTGTAGACAAATCAATCTCACCCAGGTCATAAAGAGGCAGGGAAGAATGAATCAACTCCACCTCATCAAAGCTATTATAGGAACTTTTCTGCTCAAGGGCATAGCGGATATGCTCATCTTTACGATTTGTCGTCATGTCCTATCCTTTCTTGGTATAAGAGCTCAATCCCCAGATCGGCCCATCGGTTTTTTAGGGTTTCAGTTGATTGCTCATCAAAACTCAAGGCAATACCACAATCACCACCACCAGCGCCGCTACTCTTAGCAACGGCCTGCAAATCTTGACTGGCCCCTTTCAGCTGTCTAAGCGAAGGCGTGTAAATATCTGCGCTCAAGCCTTCTAAGAGCTTGCTGGCTACTTCTACTTGCTCGATGCTTTTTTCTACTTTCCCCTGCTCCAAGGATTCTACTAAAGAAGCCACCGTTTCTTTTGAGGAAGTTAAAAAATTCTGATTGATATTTTGCTTGATTTGCTGGACCATGTGACTTGATACAGCCACTTCCTTGGTCCATCCCACTAGGAAATCACATTCTAAAGTTGGTTTCACTTGCGAAATTGAAAAGCCCCAATCACGCTCCAGAACTGTCTCCAAGTTTTCTTCTTCCAACCAATCAGCTACCTTCTGGCGATCAAATGACTGGTAGACAACCAAACCCTCTGCTACAATGCAGGCAAGGTCTCCCATAGAACCATTGTCTCCTCGCTTGAGCAAAACAGCACTGGCCAGCTTGAACAAGAAATCCTTATCCACTGAAACGTCATACAGGGCCAATAAAGCCTTGACAGCCAAGACAACGACGCTACCGCTAGAACCCAAGCCAAACTTTTTCCCTTCTCTTTCCATTTTGCCATGGATTTCTAGAGAAAAAGGTCGCAAGGTCTGCCCACGATAAACGAGGAAATCTTCCACTAAAGCAATCGTTTCTTGAATCAAGCTGTAGTCAGGATTTGGCGTCAAGTCCACTGCAAAATCAAACATATCTGAGTAGATACGGTAACTATCAGAAAAAGCAATCTCGCCCTTCATATAGATGGGAATGTCCTTTATCAAGGCCAACTGCCCAGGCTCTAAAATAGCATATTCGCCTGCCCAATAGAGTTTTCCGCAAGTTTTAACAGTAATCATCTTGGCTCAAATCCTTTGTTTTTGACACAATCAAGCGATAACGTTGACCAAAGATTTCTGATAAATGCTCCAAGTCTTTCTCTTGACAGAGGACCTTGACATTGGGACCAGCATCCATGGTAAAGTAGCAGGCTTCCCCTTGCTCACGAAGCTGACGAACAAAGTCCATGGCTTCATAAGACGCATCGGTCAGATAAGAAAAGGCTGGTGATGCTGTTTTGGTCGTAGCGTGCATAGCCAGGGCATTTTTCTCAGTTAATTCCCCAACCTTGGCAAAGTCATTTTCCTTGAGATAAACCAGCATATCCTGATAGTCTTTCTCAGACTGACGCACCCAGTCGTCAAAAGTAGTCGAAGTTTCCACACAAAGTTTCATCCCATCACGGCTAGAGATTGGTTTTTTCTTGTCCTCCAGCACCAACATAATCATAGCTAGTTTCAAGTCTGTCTCTACAGGATAAATTTCTCCGCTATCCTTATCCCAGGCACCTAGTGGTCCATAAAAACTCCGAGAAGAAGAACCTGAGGCAAATTTAGCCTCCTGTGCCAACTTGCTTCTATCCAATCCAAGTTTGAAATAGGCATTGCAAGCCTTGACCAAGGCGGACAAACCACTCGAACTTGAGGACAAACCCGCTGCGGTCGGCATATTGTTTTGAGTATCGATGCGGACAAAGCCCTCACCTTCTGGGCGATAGCGGTCGATGATCTTACTCATCTTGGCATGCTCCGCCTCATTTTGTAGCTGACCATTGATATAAAAGACATCAGCTGTCGCATGGACTGGTAAAGGCGATAAAGTCGTCTCTGTGTACATATTTTCCAAAGTCAGAGAAATACTGCTAGTAGCAGGCTCCATCTCTTTTTCTTTTTTCTTTCCCCAATATTTGATAATAGCAATATTTGCGTAGGAACGTACTGTTACAGGCTCTCTATCCATGTCTGAACAGCTCCTTTCTCTTCTAATCTTTCCGCTAGTTCTTGTGCGTGTGTCAAATTGGTTGCCAAGGCTATGATACAGCCTCCTAGCCCACCACCGCTCATCTTGGCACCCAGAGCACCATGGCTAAGAGCCGTTTCAACCAGAGAGTCTGCCTCAGGGCTACTGACACCAATTTCTTTTAAATGTAAATGCGCTTGACTGAGGATTCGTCCCAGTCCTTCAGCATCTTTTTGTGAAATCGCATCCTCTGCCTGCTGGGTCAATTCTCCCAAGGCATGCAAAAACGGCAGGGCATCCTTGCCCTTGTTTTGAACCACTTGGATGGCTTCACGAGTATGACCATAAACACCGGTATCGGCAATCACCAAATAGGCGGATAAATCCATCTCAAGTTCTGTAAATCCTACGTTCTTAATAAAGCGAATAGGCTGGTCACTGAGACAGGTCTTGGCATCCAAACCACTCGGATTCATATGTGCAATCATCTCAGCCCGATTGACCAAGATTTCTAGTACATCATGAGGCAGTTCTGCCTGATAGTAGTCAAATACCGCTCGAATGGCCGCTATGCTGATAGCTGCTGACGAACCCATTCCTCGTTTTTCAGGGATAGCCGAGTCAATCTCACAGCGAATGCAGGATTCTTTGATATCCAAATACTCCAGAGAAGCATAAACTGCCATGGACAAGGTATCCTCCTCATAGAGACGCCAAGGACTCGCTGCAGGAACTACCTTACAAGTCACTTCCACCTCCAAAAGAGGCAGAGAAATGGCAGGATAACCGTAAACGACCGCATGCTCCCCTATTAAAATAATCTTACTATGTGCCTGACCGACACCAACTTTTTTTGTCATTTTTTCCTTTTGCTAGACGAAAAAGCCGTCTCATACTCAATGAAAATCAAAAAGCAAACTAGGAAGCTAGCCGCAGGCTGTACTTGAGTAAGGTAAGGCGACGCTGACGTGGTTTGAATTTGATTTTCGAAGAGTATTATTTTTTTCTACAAGTATTTATTCTCTCCTATCTATTTTATTATATTTTCACAAAAAAAGCGATTGTTTCCTTCACAATCGCCTCTTTCATTATTGAACCCATTCGCCATTATAATTGACAGAATAGCCATCTACGGTCGTATTCACTGCCAAAGCACCTGAGCTATAAGCGTAGTACCATTTACTACCGACCTGGAACCAACCTGTCTTCATATCTCCATTACTTGCATTTAGGTAGTACCAAGTTGAACCATCTTTCACCCAACCAGTTGCCATAGCTCCTGATGAACGGAGATAGTACCACTTGTTACCAAGGTTTTGCCAACCAATTTTCAGATCACCATTTGACTGGTCTAAATAATACCAAGTTGAGCCTTCTTGATACCAGCCAGTTGCCATTGCACCTGATGAACGGAAGTAGTACCACTTATTGCCAAGTTGTTTCCAACCAGTTTGCATTGTAGCTGTTATTGGATCTAGATAGTACCAAGTTGAGTTATCATTGGTCCAACCACGCACTAGCTCTCCAACCATCAAACTGTCGATACGAGCATCGAAGCCACTATCCTTCTGTAAATAATACCAGTGTCCCTCATCATGAACCCAACCAGTTTTTAAAGTGTGATAACTACGTTGATCTTCAAAATAATAGACTCGTTTCTCTGCTGGACTATCATATTGTTCCCCATGATGTTTGTTGGTATTTGTAGCAGTTTTTGCCTCTAAAACTTGCTTGCCAACAAATTCTTGAAGAACCCCATCTTGACCAAAGTAATACCATTGTGGCATTGGCATAGATTCTAATCTTAAACCATTTGGGTAAGGACCAATTGTACTACCTTTAGATGGAAACGGGATATATTGCCAGCCGACAACCATTTCTCCTGATACATAATCAAAATAATAGGTCTTGCCATCAATAACTCGCCAGGCCTTTTCTTTGATCTCACCCTTCTTGTAGTAGGTTCTACCATTTTCTTGGACAAATTGCCAGCCTTCTGAATCAGCATCATCCGCCAGTACTGCACTTGTTGCTAGCAAACCGAAGAAAAAGACTGCTAATGCAATTTGCATCAATTTTTTTATGATTTTCATTAGACTTATCCTCCATAGCTGATTGTAGCAAATACAAAATCGCATGTCAATATATAGAACACCCCTCAAAAAAGCAGTTACATAACTGTGTACTGACCCCAAAAAGTTAGACAATTAATTTATCCGAAGGATTTAGTTCTGTATTGTACAGGGCTAAGTCCTTTTAGTTTTACCTTAATTCGTTTGTTGTTGTAGTAATCAATATAGTCTACAATAGCTTGTTCCAAGTGTTCAAGTGACTGAAACGTATTCTCATAACCATAAAACATTTCAGACTTAAGAATGCCAAAGAAAGATTCCATCATACCGTTATCTGGACTATTTCCCTTACGTGACATAGATGGTTGGATTCCCTTATTCTTTAAAAAATGATGATAAAAATCGTGTTGGTATTGCCATCCTTGGTCACTATGGAGAATCGTATTCTCGTAGCGCTTCTCTGTGAATGCTTGTTCCAACATTGTTTTTACTTGTTCTAAGTTGGGTGAAGTTGAAAGATTATAGGCGATAATTTCGCTATTAAAGCCATCTAAAACTGGTGATAAGTAAAGCTTTTGAGCGCTTGCTGGAATGGCAAATTCTGTCACGTCCGTATAACACTTTTCCATTGGTTTAGCTGCTTCAAATTGGCGTTGAATAAGGTTGTCTGCTTTCTTGCCAACATCTCCTTTATGAGAAGAATACTTGCGTTTCTTGCGTATTCTAGCTTGTAAATTGAGCACTTTCATCAAGCGTTGAACTCTTTTATGATTGACCACATAACCACGATTTCTTAATTCTAAATGGATTCGACGATATCCGTAATTTCCTTTTTGTTCGGTAAAAATAGCTTGAATTTCAGCTTTAAGCTTTTGATCCTTATCTGGTTTGTCTAGCTGTTTCAAATGATAGTAGTAGGTCGAACGAGCGAGTTTAATGGTTTTTAGAAGAATATCTAACGAAAACTCAGTCATTAATTCTTGAACAATTTCTGTCTTTCTTCTTTCTCTTTTTCCTCCTTCAAGCGGAGTTCTCTCAACTTTTTTAGGACAGCATTCTCCGCTCTCAGATACTCGTTTTCTGCTTGAAGTCGTTCTAACTCTGTCATCTCTTCGGGTTTCTTCTTTGGTTTACGTCCCATTTTAGATGGTCTCCCTTTTGTTTTCTCAACAATAGTATACCCGTTTTTCTTGTATTGTGCCATCCAATTTGGAAGCATACCACGATTTGGGAGAGCATATTCGAGAGAAACTCTATCTTGAGACCAGTTTTCATGTAGGACTTTATCAATCATTTCTTGTTTTAATTCAGGAGAATAGTAACGATTTTTTTCTTTTTTGACGAACTTTATTCCATAACGATCAATCAATTTAATCATGTACCTAATATTAGAATTGTTTATCCCAAATTTATTTGAAAGCTTCTCCAAGCTATATCCTTGTTTTCTAAGTTCATAGATCTGAACTTTATCATCATAAGTTAATTTCATAATAAAAGCACCCCAAAAGTTAGATTTTTTCTGTCTAACTTTTGGGGTGCAGTTCACTGCAACTGCTTTTCTATTCTTGCATGGTGTAACCGACACCACGCACGGTTTTAATGTAGCTTTTTTGACCTTTTACATCAAGCTTGCTACGTAGATAACGGATATAGACATCCACGATATTTGTTTCGGTCGCACTTTCATACTTCCAAACACTTTCCAATAACTGCTCACGAGTCAGAACTTTCTTGCTTCCCATAAGAGTAGCCAAGAGGTCATACTCACGACGGGTCAGAGCAATCATCTCTTCGCCACGATAAACGGTATGATGTTCTACATCCATACGCAGATTGCGATAAGATGTTGGAACCTTCATCTGACTACAGTGTTGGTCGATGAAGTCCCGACCTCGGAAAATCGCTGAAATACGAGCTACCAGATTATCAATAATTACTGGCTTATAGATGTAAGAAACGGCAAAGCGTTGGATTGTCTCAAGCTGGTCTTGCAATTCTTCGCGATGGTCCAAGACCATAATCACTGAGGCTGGCTTAGTCCGACTCAGCTTGTCTGCAAAATCCTGGGCTGTCATATCCCCCAGACGAGCATTCAATAAAATCAAGTCATAGTCTGTCTGAAGAGCCATGGAGAGGGCTTTTTGCCCCTCCTCAACCTGATCAACTCGGTATTGCTCTTTTTGGAGTTCCAAACTTAAAAAATGAGCTAGATTTCGTTCTTTCTCAAGTAATAAAATCCGTTTCCCCATGGCAGACCTACTTATTTTTCGTCATACCAAGAGTAGTGGAATGTTCCTTCTTTGTCTTTACGTTGGTAAGTGTGGGCACCAAAGTAGTCACGTTGTGCTTGGATCAAGTTAGCTGGAAGGTCAGCTGAACGGTAGCTATCAAAGTAAGTAATAGCTGCTGAGAAGGTTGGTACTGGTACACCAGCTTGAACAGCAAGAGCTACGATA
The DNA here is from genome assembly GCF_047463435.1 of Streptococcus mitis. Lineage (GTDB taxonomy): Bacteria > Bacillota > Bacilli > Lactobacillales > Streptococcaceae > Streptococcus > Streptococcus mitis_DS. The sequence continues at coordinate 19,900 of NZ_JASHDW010000007.1, forward strand.
TCACGCACTGCTTGTTGGTACTTAGCAGTGACATCCAAGAAGTATTCATCTAAAAGAAGGTTAGCAAGGTCTGCATCACGGTTGTAAGCATCTGTAATCTTTTGCAAGAAACGAGAACGGATGATACAGCCATCACGCCAGATAGATGCAATATCTGCAAATGGCAAGTTCCAGTTGTTTTCTTTAGAAGCTACACGCAATTGCGCAAAACCTTGTGCGTATGAAATGATTTTTGAGAAGTAAAGGGCTTGACGGATCTTTTCAATCAACTCAGCCTTGTCTCCTTCAAATTTGAAGGCAGCTGGTTTTGGAAGAACCTTGCTTGCATGCACACGTTCTTCTTTGTAAGTAGAGATGTAACGTGCAAATACTGACTCAGTAATGAGTGACAATGGCACACCAAGGTCAAGTGATGATTGGCTAGTCCATTTACCAGTTCCCTTGTTACCTGCAGCATCAAGGATGTAGTCTACGATTGGTCCGTCTTGGCCTTCATCGTCTTTACGGCTCAAGATATCAGCTGTGATTTCGATCAAGTAGCTGTCCAATTCACCCTTGTTCCACTCAGTAAAGATTTCAGCCATATCTTCTGCAGAAAGGCCAAGCAAGTGTTGCATCAAGTCATAGCTTTCTGCGATCAATTGCATGTCACCATACTCGATACCGTTGTGAACCATTTTCACATAGTGACCAGCTCCATCAGGACCGATGTAAGTCACACATGGTTTGCCATCTTCTGGTGCTTTAGCTGAGATTTCTTCAAGAACATCCGCAACCAATTCGTAGGCCTCTTTTTGTCCACCAGGCATGATAGAAGGACCTTCAAGGGCACCTTTTTCACCACCAGAAACCCCAGTACCGATAAAGTTGATACCTGAGTTTGCCAACTCTTCATTACGACGGATGGTATCTTTGTAGAAAGTGTTTCCTCCGTCGATCAAGATATCACCTTTGTCAAGGTGTGGAAGAAGGGCTTGAATTGTAGCATCTGTACCAGGTCCAGCTTGAACCATGAGCATGATACGACGAGGTTTTTCGATTGAGTTTACAAAACTTTCAACGTCATAGCTTGGTACAAAGTTCTTTTCAGGATGGCAAGCAATTACATCTTCAGTTTTTTCTTTACTACGGTTGTAAATAGCAACTGTGTAACCACGAGATTCAATATTAAGGGCAAGGTTACGACCCATTACGGCCATACCAACAACACCAAAGTTAGCTTTTGTCATTTGACACTCCTCTTGTTTAATTTGTTTTATTTTATCATTTTTACTTTTGAAAAGAAAGAATTTTGTAACGACTGCTTAGTAGTCCAAGTCATCCGCATGTCCAGAACCATTTCCAACAAAGTATCCTGTCTTACAGTTAAGGGTAAAGAGATAGGTTCCATCTGGTTTGTAGAGGTTGTAATAACCATTGCCATTAACGATATTAACACGCTCAAGGATATATTGGTTACCAGTGATATAACCACGTGAACGTGAAGTCGCTAGAATTTGTTCTAAGACACCATCCGCGAAATCCCAGGCAGAATTATTGCTATCATCAATAGCAGACTGGTTATAAGAAACACGACTCGCACTTCTTTGAACAGCAACTCCTGCACTTGACACACCCATATTGACTTCACTGCGGGTACTTCTAGTTTCAGTTGAGGCAGTATTTGAACTACTTGGGCTTGTCTCACTAGCAGTATTTTCACTTGCTTGACTAGAGCTTGAGCTGCTAGTTTCACTTGAACTTGAGCTTGAAGCACTTGTTTGCTGGCTCTTACCAAGACTGATAGCCTTATCTAGAACTTTATCAAGCTCCGTATTTCCAGTTTTAATATCTGTAAATTTAGCATCCGATTTAGCTTTAGCGTTAGTATCCAAGACACCATCCACAATAGCTGGCTTCTCAAATTGAGCATTGACATCTTGAATGGCCTTGATTTGAGTTGCTAGGCTATCATACTTAGATTTTGCAAGCGTATATTCACGACTACCTTCTAGCTTATCAAGCAAGGTTTTCAGTTGACTCAGTTTATCAAACTGGCTATTCTTCAGAGCCGTTTTGTTGCTATCTGTATAGAAGGCATCATATAAATTATTGAATTCTTCCGCATCTGACTGCGTATTTGTAGTTGATTGAGAAGTTTGGATTTCCTTGGTCGAACGAGCCACTTGACGATAAACATAATAACCAGTTCCAAGGATAAGAACCACTAAGGCTGCTAGAATACCGTAAAGCACCCATTTCTTCTTACTTTTTCCATCTTCACTATCTGTGACTCGAGAACGCGTGAGAGCCTCTTCCGTTCCAACTAATGGTACCTCTTCCTTCTCAAATTCTTCGACAAGAGGAGCTTCTGAAACTCGTGTTAATTCTAAATCATCAAACTGACTCAATTCATCTTCTGGAACTGGAGAAGTTACTCCCGTTTCCTCACGAAGCTCTTGAAGCAAATTATCCAGAGTCTGAGTCTCCTCTACCTCTTCTTTTTCAACTAGATCATCCTTGCTAAACTGACGTGTTTCAAACTTATCTGCTTCAATTTCATCTTTATGTTGTTTCACATACTTGTCCAAGATAGAATCTCCAGGCAATACACCTGCTTCCACCTCTTCATTTTTTCGCATAGCTTCTCCAACTGTTAGCTCTTTGGCTTCATCAAAATCAAATTGCGCTTCTTGATGTTCTGCTTTATGACGATTCCGTCTTTTCTTACTCATGAGTTTTCCTTTCTACTTTACTTCCTGACGTTTAACACGCTGACCGAAATATTGATACAAATCAACTTTTAAGGTTCCATTGTACAACTTACGCTTCTTATCCGCTTGACTACCGTACTTGAGCTCAAAGGCTTCATCACTGGTTAAGATAAACTTGCTCCACGTTTTCAGCGGTGCAAATACTTGACCCATTTCAGCATAAAGCTTGGTAACTCCTGCATCATCTGACAAGCGTTCACCATAAGGTGGGTTAGAGATAATCACTCCATTTATTTTATCGGAACGTAAATCCTGCACGCGCATCTGCTTAAAGGTAATATCTCCTGCAACTCCTGCTGCCTGAGCATTGGCCTTAGCAATTTCCACCATACGTGCATCGATATCACATCCCATAATATCCAGTTCCAGCTCACGATCCACTTTCTTAGCCGCCTCTGTGCGCACTTCTTGGATCAAGCGATCGCTAATCCAGTTCCACTCCTCAAAGGCAAAGGAACGACGAAGACCAGGAGCCATCTTTCTAGCAATCATAACTGCCTCGATACAGAAAGTTCCTGAACCACAGGTCGGATCAATCAGAGGCTTGTCTGGGAACCAGTTAGAAAGTTGCAAAATAGCCGCTGCCATGTTTTCCTTGATAGGAGCGCCACCCTTTTCCGTACGATAACCACGTTTAAAGAGGCTAGTCCCTGTCGTATCAATCATGACAGTTGCTATGTCTTTAAGAATAGAGACCTCAATCTTAAACTCTGGACCATTCTCCATCAGAGGAACACCTTCTGGGCGGGCGTAGTGTTTCTGCAATTTCTTGACAACAGCTTTCTTTGAAATAGCCTGAACACTGGGCTCATTGTGAAGTTTAGATTTAACACATTTTGCTTTTGAAATTGGGAACCGAGCTCCAAGCGGTAAATAATTTTCCCAATCTAAGGCGAAAACTCCCTGAAACAACTCTTCAAAAGTCTTAGCTGGGAACGTTCCTACGATAATCTTGATACGATCTGCTGCCCGAAGCCAGAGGTTTGTTTCGATAATTGCTCTTGCATCTCCTTGAAAACGAACACGGCCGTTTTCAACCTGACAATCATAGCCCAACTCTCTCACTTCTCGTCCCACAACAGCTTCAAGACCTGCTGCAGCAGTCGCGATTAAATTAAATTCTTTTTTCATTTTACAGTCTTGTAAGACCTTTCTTTTGTTCACTTTAAAAAATGAGGTTGAGAAAGATTTCTCAGCCCCAACCTATATGCAATTTTCTATAAGCCATGTTTTGTTCCAGAAGTGACTAGGACCACTTCCTTCGATAATCATCTGTCTACCACTAACAGCCTACAGCTGATAGCAGTCAGAGTACTACGTTCGTTTCCGTGTACTCCATGCCCCGACCGAAATTTGGGTTGCTAGCTTGAGGGGTTTACCGCGTTCCACTCTCTCTGTTTCCAGAAAGACTCCGTCACTGTGGCACTTTCAAGCCTACTCTGGCCTATCCAAGGACTTAGCCATTTCGACTGCCGTAACGATCTCTCGTCCCTAGGCTTATGGATTCGCCTAGCACAAACACTACAGGCATCACAGCCTGTGCTAGCATGGACTTTCCTCATGAAAAGAAATTCTCCTCACGCGATTATCCAAAAATTGCACTTTTCAAATACACTCTTATAAATCAGAGTTATCCAAAATTTGTTTACCAAATACTTCTTTCTCAAGACGATTTAGACGTTTTAAAATATCAAAATTCGTCATAGAAGTTGTTGCTGTCATTTCAAGTGGTTCTGCTTGAACCGGTGCAGATTCAGGTTTGCGAGACAATTCTTCCTTCAACTCTGCAATTTCTTGACGGAGAGACTTGACTAAGGCAGCATAAGTTTCATAGTCCTTGATGACATCGTCCAAAAATTCATCAACTTCAACCTTACTATATCCACGGACTTCACGTCCAAACTCTTGCTCAAAAATATCTTTCGCTGAAAAAATAATACCTGCCATCTCTCTCTCCATTCTCGGTTTCTAATAGTATTATTATATAAAAAAAGGCAAACAAAAATCAAGGTCAAAGCCTTACTTTTCAGAAAAATTTTCTACTAGCTCATTTAAGTCTTCAAAGGTTAGCCTTTTTATGCGATAACCTTCCTGATTTTTCATCAAATTGTCTATAAATTTTAATTTAGTCTCATTTTCTGGGTTATAGAAAAAATAAGCTAAATCAGTATTTTCCAGCAAAAATCGTTGGTAGTCTCGTAGTTGCCCCATATGTTCATATTTAGGATAGGCATATTTGACAAAATCGACCTGCTTAAATTGGTCAAGTTTAAGCTGATTCGCTTCATTCCAATTTTCCCCGTGTGTTTCAAAATCAAAAATGGTCGCTAGGCTAAAATCATATTCGTCTTTCATCTCACCTGCAACATCAAGAACCCAGGATTCAAATCCCAAGTTCCCTGTAAAGACCAGCCATTTAATCCCTTCTTCTGCTAAACTTTCTAAATCACGGCGAATGGCTTTCTTTATAATTTTTATCCTGATATCTTTTTCATTAAACAAACCCAAGTCAAAATTAGAATATCCCATAATTAAAGCTGTAGTCATTTTTACACCTTTCTTTCTATTTTTATGGTATAATAGAGTGATGTTATTGTACCAATAAGGAGAAATATGGTCAACTATCCTCATAAAATTTCATCAAAAAAAAGCCAAACATCCATTTCTCAACCAAAAAATTTCGCAAATCGAGGAATGACTTTTGAAAAGATGATTAACGCTACAAACGACTACTATCTGACGCATGGCATGGCAGTTATCCATAAAAAGCCAACGCCTGTTCAGATTGTTCGAGTAGACTATCCTCAACGTAGTCGAGCCAAAATTGTAGAAGCCTACTTTAGACAAGCTTCCACAACAGATTACTCTGGCGTATATAGAGGACATTACATTGACTTTGAAGCTAAGGAGACACGACAAAAGAATGCTATCCCAATGAAGAACTTCCATCTTCACCAGATTCAACACATGGAACAAGTTCTAGAACAGCAGGGCATTTGCTTCGTACTACTTCATTTTTCCTCTCAACAAGAAACTTATTTGTTGCCGGCACCTGATTTGATTCGCTTTTATCATCAAGATAAGGGCCAAAAATCAATGCCACTTGGATATATTCAAGAATACGGATATTTAGTAAAGCAAGGAGCTTTCCCTCAAATTCCCTATCTCGATATTATCAAAGAACATTTACTAGGTGGTAAAACAAGATGAATAAACAAACCATTCTGCGATTCTTAAAGTATATTGGAATTACATTTCTTACCTTATTTATCGCATTATTTCTATTAGGTGGAGGTGTCTTCCTCTACTTTGTTAGCAAGGCTCCAGCCTTATCTGAAAGTAAATTAGTTGCGACAACCTCTAGCAAGATTTATGACAACAAAAACGAACTGATTGCTGACCTTGGATCTGAACGTCGAGTAAATGCTCAATCAAATGAAATTCCTACTGACTTAGTCAAGGCAATTGTGTCTATCGAAGACCACCGTTTCTTTGACCATAGAGGTGTTGATACCATCCGTATCATGGGGGCGACATTGAGAAACCTCCAAGGGAAAGGAGGGCTCCAAGGGGCTTCAACCTTGACTCAGCAATTGATTAAATTAACTTATTTCTCTACTTCAACTGCCGATCAAACCTTGTCACGTAAAGCCCAAGAAGCTTGGCTAGCCGTTCAATTAGAGCAAAAAGCAACCAAGCAAGAAATCCTGACCTACTACATCAACAAAGTCTACATGTCTAACGGTAACTATGGAATGCAAACCGCAGCCGAAAATTACTATGGAAAAGACTTGAAGGATTTAAGCTTGCCACAGTTAGCACTCCTAGCCGGAATGCCTCAAGCACCAAACCAATATGATCCATATTCCCACCCAGAAGCTGCTCTAGAGCGTCGTAACTTGGTACTTTCAGAAATGAAGGGACAGAAATATATCAGTGCAGAAGATTACGAAAAAGCTATTAATACGCCTATCACTGACGGTCTTCAAAGCTTGAAGTCAGCCAATAGTTACCCAACCTATATGGACAACTACCTCAAAGAAGTAATCAACCAAGTCGAACAAGAAACAGGCTACAACCTTCTTACCACAGGTATGGAAGTCTATACTAATGTCGACAAAAATGTTCAACAGAGACTTTGGGATGTTTACAATACAGATGAGTACGTTGCTTATCCAGATGATGAACTTCAAGTAGCTTCCACTATCGTGGATGTAACAAATGGCAAAGTCATTGCTCAGTTAGGTGCCCGTCACCAATCAAGTAATGTATCTTTCGGAATCAACCAAGCCGTTGAAACCAATCGTGACTGGGGTTCTACTATGAAACCAATCACTGACTATGCTCCCGCTTTAGAATATGGAGTCTATGACTCTACTGCTTCTATTGTACATGATGTTCCTTATAACTATCCTGGCACTGATACTCCAGTCTACAACTGGGATCATGGCTACTTTGGAAACATTACAATCCAGTATGCTCTTCAACAATCACGAAATGTCACAGCCGTTGAGACTTTGAATAAGGTCGGTCTAGATAGAGCTAAAACTTTCCTAAATGGCTTAGGTATTGATTACCCAAGCATACACTATGCTAACGCCATTTCAAGTAATACAACAGAATCTAACAAACACTACGGTGCAAGTAGTGAAAAAATGGCTGCTGCTTATGCCGCCTTTGCTAATGGTGGTATTTACCACAAACCAATGTATATCAATAAAATCGTCTTCAGTGATGGTAGTGAAAAAGAATTTTCTGATGCTGGTACACGAGCTATGAAAGAAACTACTGCCTATATGATGACCGAAATGATGAAAACTGTTTTAGCTTACGGAACCGGACGTGGTGCTTACCTACCATGGCTTCCACAAGCAGGTAAGACAGGTACTTCTAACTATACTGACGACGAAATTGAAAAGTATATCAAGAACACTGGCTACGTAGCTCCAGATGAAATGTTTGTAGGTTATACTCGTAAGTATTCTATGGCTGTATGGACTGGTTACTCAAATCGTTTAACTCCAATCGTTGGAGATGGTTTCCTAGTTGCTGCTAAGGTTTATCGCTCAATGATTTCGTATCTATCAGAAGATGACCAACCTGGAGATTGGACGATGCCAGAGGGCTTGTATAGAAATGGAGAATTTGTCTTCCAAAATAGTGCCAAAAACACTTGGAATAATCAATCTACACAACAAACGCAAATAGTAGAGAACCCAAGTACAACAACAGCTGAAAGTTCAACTACACAGGCAAGTACGACAGTTGGTCAACAACCAAATAATGCTCCAGCAACTGATCCTAATCAAGGACAAGCTGGTCAGACTGTTCAGCCAACACAACCAGTACAACCAACGCCACAGAATCCACAAGTTCAACAGCAACCACAACAGTGAGCTGAAAGAAAATCCTGAGAAGCAAAACTCAGGATTTTTTCTACAATAAAATACATTTCGTAATATCGAACATAGGATAGGCATCAATCTATTTTCTCGAAACCAAAAGAAGTTAGCTAGCAACTAACTTCTTTTTATCTTATTTCACATGTTTTGCAAGTTCTTCTTGCGCTTTTTTATTGGATTCTTCTTTTTCTTTCATCCATTTATCTTGAGCTTTTTGGTATTCATCCACAGTGACTGCCTTGTCTTGAAGTTCAAGATATTTGTATCGAAGCGGATCGCTTGTCCCCTTGTTACCTGCGAAAGCGAAAGGTAAAGTGAATGGTACCATCTTAGACAAGATTGGACGACCTGTACGAGATGTCGTTGGAATGACTAGGGCACTATCTGTCAACCATGCTTGAGCTTCGGCATACTTGTTATACCGTTTTGTAATATCTGTAGTTTCTTCCCCTGCTTCATTGACCATTTTATCATAATCATTGAGACCAACCTTCTTAGCCGCCTCATTGTCTTTTCCTGAATCAAATCCTAGATAAGTTCTCGTATTTTCCCCTACAGAAGGCTTGATGATGTCAAGATAAGTTGATGGATCTGAGAAGTCTGGTCCCCATCCAACGTTATCAGAAAGATCCCAATCCTCACCAGCAGCAGTTTGTGCAAATAAAGTAACATTCAATAGGTCATCTTTTTGTAATTGTTGAATATCAATAACCACATTATCAGATCCTAAAGTCGCTTCCAAGGATTGTTTCATAGATTGGACACGTTGAACTTTTGTAGTTGCTGTCTGATCAACAGGCATATCTAGGTGAATTGGGAACTGTACTCCTTCTGCCTGAAGAGCAGTCTTAGCCTTAGCAAATTCTGCTTTAGCTTTTTCAGGATTGTACAGACCGTCTTGAGCATCAGCAAGGTTGACATCCTTCCATTCATCCCCATAAGTCACCAATTTTTCTTTGACCATGTCACCAAAGCTTTTCCCATCTGCTTGGACAAATGTTGGTGGTACAAAAATATTACGTAAGATTTTGCTTGCACCGTTTTGTCCATTTAGCTGAGAGGCATAAGCTGTACGATCAAATCCAAAGGCAATAGCCTGACGGAAATCCTTGTTTAACAAAGCCTTTTTAGTTGAAGTCTTTTGTTCTTCACTAGTCTTAGATGTATATTTGTAAGATTGACGGTCAATATTTGTCCCTACTACATAAGTCGTAGAGTCCTGTTGTGTATAGACAATATTGTCCTTCATCTCTTTCTCAAGCTCTGCAAAACTTGCACTTGTTGGATAGAGACGAGCTGCTGAAAGGCTACCATCTTTAAAGTTTTCTGCAGGTTTGCTGGTATCTTGACCATCCCAGAATGACAATTTGACTTTGTCAATATGGACATTGTCTTTATCCCAGTAATTAGGATTCTTCGCAAATTCAACAGTAGATTTTGTTACAATAGATTTCAACAAATAAGGACCATTATACAAGATACTACTTGGATCCGTAGCTTTGGCAAAATCATCCCCTTTTGAATTTAAAAACTCTTCATTAACTGGTGCCAAAACACCCATTGTTGTTTTAGAATTCCAAAAGCTTTCAGGTTTGTTCAAAGTATATTGGACTGTTTGATCATCAATCGCTTTAATCCCAACTTGAGAGAAATCTGTAATTTCCCCTTTAGCATAGGCATCCAGTCCTTTGATTGAGTCCTGTACCAAGTATAGGGCTTCTGATTTCTTATCTGTAGCATATTTAAGACCTGTCACAAAGTCCTGAGCCTTAACAGGAGCATACTCTTCTCCTTCAGATGTGTACCACTTGGCATCCTGACGAATATTATAAGTGTAAGTCAATCCATCCTTAGAAACTGACCAGTCCTCTGCCATTGATGGCACCAAATTCCCATAGCGGTCACTCTCCAACAAACCATCAATCACATTACTAGTAATATCAGCAGTCGCTGCCTTACCAGTTGTTAAATAGTTGAGGTTATCTGGGTCTGTCTCGTAGGTAAATGCAAAGGTCTGCTCACCTTTAGTAGCAGAACCACCAGAACAAGCCGCTAATACACCTGCTGCTAATAAAGTGACTCCCGCAAGAGCCAATACTTTTCTTGTTTTCATAGTACTCTCCTTTGTTTTTCTATCCATTATAGACTCTTTTTTAAGTTCTGTCAATAGAATTTTCTGAATTTTCATGTTTAGTTGTTATTTTCTGACAACTATTTAATCTTATTTCATTTTCTAATCTCTTTTTTCACTATAAGAAAAGAGGGAACTCAGTAATTCCCTCATCTATCTATTTAAGTCATTTTTAGATTCATTAATTTAAAGCTTGCAATGCGGAAAGGAGATAAGAACCCTCACGAATTTTTTGGCCTACAACCTTAGCATTTTTGACCAAATTCTGATATTCTGCTTGAGATAAATGTTCCAATACTTCTTCTAAGTCAAGTAAACTCTCAACACTAATTCCACACTCTTTTTCTAAGACGAAATTAGCCAAAGCAGATTGTTTCCAAACAATAATAGGAAAACCAGAAGCCAAATAAAGGGAAGCCTTGTGGGAATTATTGTATCTCAAATACTCACCATATACTCCGCTACAAGTTTTAGAACTATCACCGTCCCAGACTAAACCAAAGCTTCCTTCCAACGCTGCCGGTAGTTCATCTGGAAGAAATGAACCAAAATAGGTTTCATTGGATAGCTTTCTAGCCTCATCAAAACCAACACCATAGAGGTTATATGCCGGTCTTGCAGGCAACTCATATAAGTAACCTGCTTTTTCTTGGGCTAAATTTCCAGCTACAATAATAGCTCCTTCCTTCGATAAATCTTCTTTCTCCTGATAATTCGGGATCAGATAGTCAAAAATGCCTAAACTAACTATTTTTTTCTCAGAAATCCCCTTATCAACAAGCACTGATTTCATAACTGGATTATGAGCAATAAGACCATCAGCTTGTTTCAAAAGACTAGACTCTTGAAGATGAACACGGATTTTATGCTTCAAGGGTACTGTATCCAAATTAGCATAGCGCAAAACTTCTAAATCATGGATAATAAAGTGAACCTTCACTCCTTTACGCTGCATTCTTTTGACTAAATGAGTCGTAAAGAAACTATGATGAAGCATAGGAAATTGAATCAGTAGCTGATCCCCTTCCTTCAACTTAGAGATTGCTTTGGATAGGGCTTTAGCCTTATGTCGTTGAGCTCTAATAGTCCCCATTTGATACCAATCATCTACCATCAATAACAAAGGACTATATCCCTCACGAACCACTATTTCTTCGACGTCATTTCGAGCCTTATTCCCCGCATTTCGTGCACCAGAATCCTTCAGGAATTCTTCTTTTAGATAATATTTCATCGATCAATTTTATCCTTCATTATCTTATTTAAACTCTTCCTCTACAACATTTAGAGCACGTTCAATGACTACATGCATATCGTAGTATTTATAATCAGCCAAACGACCACAGAAAATGACCTTATCATTCTGCGCTGCTTCTTCTTGATATTTAGCAAACATGGCATTGTTTCTCTCATCATTGATTGGATAATAAGGTTCATCACCACGTTTCCAATCAGCTGGGTATTCACGAGTAATAACCGTCTTCTCTTGTGTTCCGTATTCAAAGTGTTTATGCTCAATAATACGAGTATAAGGAATTTCACGTTCTGTGTAGTTTACAACAGCATTTCCTTGATAGTTTTCTTCATCTAGAACTTCATGCTCAAAACGAAGACTACGGTATTCTAACTCACCATGTTTATAGTCAAAGTATTGGTCAATCATCCCTGTAAAGACAACTTTTTCAGTAGAAGCTTCTAATTCCTGACGATTGGCAAAAAAGTCAACTCCAAGTTCTACTTCAACATCTTTCAGCATATTTTCGATAATGACATTATAGCCACCGATTGGAATCCCTTGGTAACGGTCATTGAAGTAGTTATTATCAAAAGTCAAACGAACTGGTAGACGTTTGATGATAAACGGCGGAAGGTCAGTCGCAGAACGTCCCCATTGCTTTTCAGTATAGCCTTTGATCAACTTTTCATAAATATCTGGACCGATCAACTTAATAGCTTGCTCTTCCAAATTTTTAGGTTCAACGTCCTTCATATGAGCCGTTTGCTCAGCAATCTTAACTTTGACTTCTTGAGGAGTTTTTGTTCCCCACATAGCATAGAAAGTATTCATATTGAAAGGTAGATTATAAAGGCTACCCTTGTAATAAGCTACAGGCGAGTTGATGTAGTTGTTGAATTCAGCGAATTGATTAACATAATCCCAAACTTTCTTATTAGAAGTATGGAAGATATGGGCACCATATTTATGAACATTAACACCTTCTACATTCTCACAGTAGATATTTCCACCAATGTGGTCACGTTTATCAATCACTTTTACTTTTTTTCCACGCTTGGTTGCTTCATAAGCAAAAATTGCTCCCGACAAACCAGCACCAACGATTAGATAGTCGTACATATTACACTCCTTTATTAGACTCGACACTTTTGTAGCATTGTAAAGTTATCCTCATTAAAATATCATGCAAAAATAGATTTTAAAAATTTTTTTTGAAATATTAGTTAGAATAGTTCATTTTATGAAGAAAAATAATTTTGTAAATCAAAAAAATTCATTTCATCAGTTTAACAACTCCGTTTTATCCAAAGGATTAAAATTATTCAACGATTTATTAACAAAAGTATTTTTTGTGAACAACAAAAACATGAATATATTGTAAGTCGGGACAAACCAAAAAGCTTCAATCATGCAGTTTAGAGCCACTAAAGATAATATTACTACATATAAATATTGCCCCTGCTTATACTGTTCTCTCGAAATTACAACATACAGACATATAAGTAGCACAAGAGGTATAACACCATATGTAAATAACATTTGAACATACGATGAATCTACGTAGTTATAATCAATAACAGCCTCCGTTTTACCTCCTGACCCTTTAAATAATACGTCTCTAGTTCCAAAAAGATGTACACCAAAAGTATTAAATGCATTTTTCCCCAAAGCTAATCTACCTGTAATTAATTTATTGATAGATACTAAAAATGGAGATCCCCAAGAGAAAATATAAGATAAATACATCATTATTGACGAACATAGAACTACAGAATAAGGGAAAATTGAATAGATCCGAAATTTCTTATCTTCATTAAAATAGAAAAATATAAAAATAATTGTTGCTAAAATAATTGATAAGCCATTTAAACGTGCATCACAATATTTTATAACAAAGAAAGATAAAAGTACACCTATTAGAGATCTAATCCATATAAATTTATCTTTTAATAAATAAGAAAAAGCCAAGAAAATATAGAAACAGTGGGATGCAAAATCTGTAGGATAGATAAATCCAAACGAATTCCGAATAACTCCTTCACGATTATATTGTAGATTGGGTACTGCACCTGAGAGAGATAAAAGAAATACACTTAGTACAAGAAAACCTGCTACAATGACATACGTTTTCAAAACTACTTTCATATCTACATTAACTAATAAAACTAGAAGGGCTGAATAAATAAGAAAATTAAGTTTTCCAGTCTGAAAATATACTAAAATTCCTGATAATAATAGCAAAGAAGAAAATATTAGATATTTAAATGAAATACGTGTTGGAAACATAAAACGAAGACCTAATAACAAAACTACTAATAAAAGATAATTTGCTTTAGCTTGAAAAAAAGTTTTATCCAGCATTGTAGTAGAAATAGTATTAAAAAATATCACTACAGATACAACAATACTAACCAGTAGATTTTCAAATTTAATTTTTATCATATTATTTATTTGGTAAAGAATAATATAGAATGAACATAATTGATAATTTTTATATATTATTTAATATTTTTAAACTTTTAGTTCATCTACAATCTTCCATCCTTCCCTTTCTAGACTTTTTCAATCAACTAACTTAGCTAAAACAAATTCTTGCAAAAATAACTTTGATTATTTCTGTATAGATTATCATCATACTAATTATTTAACAGCTGCTCTTTTATCTCCTTTAAGCCAACTATTTTAAATATTAAAATTAGCAAACCATAAAGTATCGCCCCCACAATAGCACATACAACAACATTAACAATAGGTGTAAAAGTCAAAATTGACTTCAAAAATGAAAGGGTAACATACATAAGAATTGATGCTGAAAATATTTTAATAGTTGATTTAAAAATTGGTACATCTTTTAAATATTTTCTTGTAAAATACAATTGGATAACCCATACAAATACTTCTGTTAATACAGAAACAATCGCAGCCCCAATATATCCAAATTCAGGCAGTAAAAGTAAATTTAAACCAACACTAATAATTGCTGGAACCGTTGTTGAAATCAAAAATTCTTTGTTCTTATTATGAGGTATCAAAATTTGAATCCCCATAATGTTCGTCCAACCAATAAAAAACATCCTAAAAATCATGATTGCAATAGCATATCTTGCTTCTTGAAAGTCATTTCCTAAGAAAAATTTCACAAAGTCATTATTGATAATTAACATACCTGCAATAGTCGGAAAAATCACAAGATTGTATATCAAGAAAGATAATTGATTCATGCGATTCACAGACTTCTTATCCCCTGTTGATAAAAGATTCGAAACACGTGGTAGCATAACACTACCCAGTGAAGTTACCAAAGTAAGTAGGATATTTACCAACTTTAAAGATTGATCATAAATTCCAACATCTGTTGTTGATGCTAAAGCTCCAAGCATTGTCCTATTTAACGTAACATATAAAGATATCGCTATTTGAGGTAAAAACAGTAATATCACCGGTTTAAGATGTTTCTTGGCATAATTGAAGTCAAATTGTGGCTTACCTATAAATTCTAGAGCTGGCAGCCACATACTTAATTGTCCTAAAAATTCAAATATAGTTAATAAAAAGACATATAGATATAAATCATTCTGAGACTTTATGAACAAAAATATTGAAATAACACCTATGAGTTTGACAGTGATATTTCTAACAGTTATCTTTCTAAAATCTTCTAGTCCTTGAAAAAGCCAAGTAATATCTAATCCCCTAGATAATAGAGATAATACCAATATATATGCTACTGGATTTTGCATAAATGAAAATGAAAAGCACAGACCAATATATAGAAATATCGATATACAAGTCGCAGTAAACTGCAAGGTATAAATACCCCAAAAATTATTAGGGATATTATTTCTATGAGCTGAAATCTCTTTTGTCCCATAATTAGCTACTCCTAATGTTGCCAAAAAAATAAAGTAAGCAACAATCGAATTAAAATAGCCAAAAGTTCCTAAATCATTTGAACTGAAAACCCTTGTAACATACGGTGTTGTTATGAAAGGTAGTACAATGGTTAGTAATTGATAAGAGAGATTGTAAGCATAGTTTTTTAAAACCTTCATGACTATCTAACCCATTTTCCCTCTGACTTTTTTATACAATTTTGCAGATACGAGAAACAATATATATTTCAATTTATTTTTCCTTGTAACATTTGAATTCGGAATAACATCTTTGAAATATTGAATGTATTCTTTTCTAATTTTATTAACTTCAGCATACATATCTGAACTAAGCATAGCATGTACAATATGCAGACCATTAAAAACATAGCGAACATTCAAGGCTCTTCTCATATCCCTATCACCTGAATAGTCTCGTTCAACATAACTTCTATTCCATTCCATTGCCTTGTAAAAATCTAAGAGACGATCACTATACTTAGAATTTACAATACTTCCTGGTCTTCGATAGTATTTATAAAGATTTAGATCACTAACAGCAATATTTTCACAGAAAGCAATATGCTCATAAGCAAGAGCTAAATCTTCATACAACATCCCATTAGGATATGGAAACCTTAATAAAATTTCTTTCTTATATAGTTTACCACCTGAATGTGTCCCAACATAATTTCCATAAAACATTTGTTCTAAAGCTGTTCTACGATCTAATTTTCCAGAATATTTCTCTCTGAAATCTCCTAGGAAATCACTATTTTCATAGTTTCTAACTTCAATCACTGGAGTTGCTACAAGATCAACTCTATACTTATCTCTAAGTTCTACTAAATATTCAATGGCTCTATGGTCATAATAATCGTCTGAATCAATGAAAACAATCCAATCTGTTGAAGATTCTTTTACCCCAGTATTGCGGGCATTGGACAATCCCCCATTTTCAATATGCAGAACTTTTATTCTGTCATCTTCTCGAGCATATTGGTCACAAATTTCTCCAGAACTATCCGTCGAACCATCATCTACTAAGATTATTTCAATATTTTTATATGTTTGTTGTCTTAGACTTTCTACACAATAACTCAAATAGTTCTCAACATTGTACACTGGTACAACAATAGAAATCTGATCCATTATGATAATCCTTCCAAAATGATATCAACAATACGCTCACAAGCTTTTCCATCTCCATATGGATTACTTGCTTTACTCATCTTGCTGTACTCTGTTTCATCTTCTAAAAGCAGTTTGAAATTAGTATAAATATTTTCTTCTTCTGTTCCTACTAATTTCAAGGTTCCTGCAGCAATCCCCTCTGGACGTTCTGTTGTATCACGCATTACCAATACTGGTTTACCTAAAGAAGGTGCTTCTTCTTGTACACCACCCGAATCTGTTAAAATCATGTAGCTTTGATTCATAAAATTATGGAAATCAATGACTTCTAGAGGTTCAATGATTTTCATACGTTCATTGTCGCCAAACACCTTACTTGCTAACTCACGAACCTTAGGATTCTTATGAATAGGATATACGACTTTAACTTCTTCAAATTCATTCAGGATACGATTAACTGCGTTAAACATATTTTCCATGGGTTGACCAAGATTTTCACGTCGATGAGCTGTCAACATGATGAGTTTACTATCCTTAGCCCACTCTAAAATAGGATGGTCATAATGATCTTGAACGGTTGTCTTCAAGGCATCAATAACAGTATTTCCAGTAACATAAATATTTTCTCTTCCCTCTTTTAAAAGATTCTCTTTAGCCACTTCTGTGGGAGCAAAATTGAAATCTGCAATAATTGAAGTGGTCTGACGATTAAATTCTTCAGGAAATGGGCTTTGAAGATTATAAGTTCTCAATCCTGCCTCTACATGTCCAACTTTAATTCCCATGTAAAATGCAGCTAAAGCTGTCGCAAAAGTGGTTGTAGTATCCCCATGAACAAGAACAATATCTGGTTTTTCCTGCTCTAAAACTGCTTGAATTTTATCTAAAATACTTGTCGTGATTGTAAATAGTGTTTGATTTGCCTTCATAATTCCTAAATCATAATCAGGAACAACTTTAAAGACATCTAAAACTTGCTCTAACATTTCTTTATGTTGACCAGTTACACATACAAGTGTTTTGATTGAATCATTTTTCTTCAGTTCATTCACTAAGGGACACATTTTTATTGCTTCTGGACGCGTCCCAAAAACTAACATTACTTTTTTCATTTCGAATCCCCCATTAGTTTTTGATAAAATTTACGATAATTCTCTAAAAATAAAGGATAACTAAACTTCTCTTCATAATCTTTTTTAGCTTGATGAGCTAACCTAGTTCTAAGAGTTGAGTCAGTCGCCAGACTCTCAATAGCAGAAGCTAAGGCCCTAGCATCTTTAGCAGGAACCAAGATCCCATTTTCATTTGTAACAACTTCGTTTAATCCCGGTATATCCGTGGCAACTAAGGTTTTGCTATTCATAAATGCCTCAATGGCAACTAGGCCAAATCCTTCAAATACTGAAGGCAAAACACAAAAATCAAAACTATTGATACATTCTACTATATCCTTGCGATATCCTAAAAAAGATACTTTATCTTCCAGATTTAGTTCTTTAACCTTGTTTTCTAGTTCGGCTCTAAGCTCTCCATCCCCAACGATAAATAAACGAAGTTTTTCATCTGAAATCAAAGAAATCGCATCAAGCAGATAAGTCAAACCTTTTTGTTTAGATAATCTTGCAATACAGCCTAGCTTGATTCCATCAAACTTCATAATCTCATCAACTTGTCTATCTGACTGTTTCAAGATCACTCCGTTATAGATAACAGTGCTGTCTGTCACTCCCACATCATCTTTCAAATTTTTATTAACTGCTTGACCAACTGCAATACTATAGGCATTTTTCAGTGAAAATCTATATAAAGGCAACTTATCTTTAAAGACATTATGAGCAGTGTAAACATGGACTAGCTTGGGATTTATCAGTTTTAATAAACGAATATAAAAAGCTGCCATACGATGATGCGTATGAACCAGAGTAATCTTATTTGTCTTAATAATTTGATAAATAGTAAGAAGCAACTTCAAAACAGTAAGAGGATTTTTGCTGTCTATATCGTGAATTTTATGATGGATAATTCCTTGGGCATCTAATTTTGGTTCCCAAAGGCCTCCTGTAGAAGCAACATGTACACTATCAAATTCATCTTGCAAATCAGAACTCAACTGATACACGATTCTCTCAGCACCACCAATATCCATCGTTCGTGAAATATGTAAAATATTATTTTTTCGTTTTTCGTTTCTCATCTAAAACTCGCTTAATAAAGGTAACATTCCCTACAAAGTATCGTTTAAAGAGACGCTTTGGTTCATTAGCAACTCGGAATAACCACTCCAAGTTTGATTTTTGCATCCAAAGTGGAGCACGTTGAATGTGACCAGACAGTACGTCAAAGCTACCACCTACACCCATAAAAATAGAATTCACTCCATTATCCATAAATTTTTGGATGATGTATTCTTTTTTAGGTGAAGTAATTCCAACAAATACAAAGTCGGGATTCTTTTCACGAATATCTTCCTGAATATCTTGCTCATCTTCCTCAGAAAAATAACCATTACGATGTCCAACAACTCGTAGATTTGGATACTCTTCTTTGAAATTTTGTAACATATCTTGCAAAACTTCTTCTTTAGCACCAAAGAAATACACTGAATAAGATTTCTCATCGGCTAATTTTAATAATCTTTGCATTAAATCAATTCCAGCAACTCGTTCTGGAACTTGGTAGCCCAAAAATCGAGAGGCTAGAACGACTGATGCACCATCTGCATTGATGATTTCAGAATCATTAACTATCTTTTTAATGACTTCATCTGATTGACATTGGTTAATCTTATCAGCGTTTACGCCCATTAAATGAAGAGGGCGTTGTTCAATGACAAAATTCTCAACCGCCTGTACTGTTTCATCCATTGTTAAAGGGTCAATCCTGACCCCCATTAAATCAAAACTATTCAAATTAATCTCCCCATGTAGACTCGAAATGACCCTTACGTTCTGCTTCTTCGGGTAACTTCATGTAATCACCGTATATTTTTGTTAAATATTCATCTGGGTTTGCATGGCAACTGATTTCCAAGTTCTCAAACTCTAATAATTGTGGTTCACCGAATACTTCTTTTCTAGCAAGTTCACGTTCTCTGTAGGAACCTAATACATTACCTACTATTGAACTAGTTTCAAAATCATATTGTTTAATTAGATTTTGTAATTTGTTGTTAATAGTGGTTGTTTTTAGAAGTTTATTTAGTTTCAAAACTTTTGATATACTCACAATTGCATTTTCAAAACTTCCCCGATCTCTGTCATGTAAACGATCGATTACAGAAATTTTAGAAAGTGCTCGATAGAGTTTAATTTTGTTTGTATGAATAAAATAATAAAAACGATCATCTGGATAACCATCCAGAGGGAAAATATCTATGAATGGACTACATAGTTCATCTCCAAATGGAATTTGTAAAGATGTATCCATAATAGAGGTATTACCTAAATTATCATCGTGAAGCCTCAAGATAACATGTTCTGGAAGTTCCTTTTTACAAATAGATATAAATTTTTCATAATCTTTTCGAGGCATCCCTAAATCCATATCATCATCCCAAGGAATAAATCCTTTATGACGAATTGCTCCTAGCAATGTTCCTCCCAAAGCATAATATCTTAAATCATGTTTACTACAAATAGCAATATAACTTTTCAATAAAGATAATTCTCCTAGTTGAATTTCCCTCACTTTATTCATAATTTTACTTCGCTCCATCCCTCATAAATACAACTTTAACTGTTTTTAGTAGAATTTCAATATCTTTCCAAATTGTCCAATCGTCTATATAAGCTACATCTAATTTAACAACTTCATCAAAATTCTTAATCTCACTTCTACCACTAACTTGCCAAAGTCCAGTGATACCTGGTTTAAAACTCAATCGACGTTTTTGTTCAGGTGTGTATGTCTCATATTCATCAACTGTTGGCGGTCTTGTTCCAACTAGACTCATATCCCCTTTCAAAACATTCCAAAATTGAGGGAGTTCATCCAAGCTAGTTTTACGGATAAAGCGCCCAATGTTTGTGGTGCGAGGATCATTATCCATCTTAAACATACCACCCTGCATAGTATTTTTCTCCAACAATTCTCTCTTTTTATCCTCAGCATCAATACACATTGATCTAAATTTATAAAAAGTAAAATGTCGACCGTTTTTTCCTATACGTGTCTGGGCAAAAATAGCAGGCCCACCATCTTTTCTAATAGCTGGAACTAGAACTATACTGACTAAGCCACAAATCATTAAACCAAAAATAGAACCAATAATATCTATGACACGCTTAGCAATGACATGACTATTTTTATAAAATTTCGTCGAAAAGGTAATGACATTTAGACCAGCCATCCCACGGATTTTCTTGTCACGCCCTAGATTATGGTCAAAAGCATTTAGATTAACTGTTACATCAATTCCCATCGTTTCAAAACGAGAAATAAATTCACCAATATCATATTCTTCACTAGGAAGATTGATAAACACTTCGTCCACAACTTCGTGAGTTGCAAAATTTAAAATATCTTCGACTGGTACGACTGTAATAGTATCATGTTGGAAATTAGGTTTATCTAATACACTAACTGCCACCAGTTCTCCAAAGAAATCACCAGCATCAAGTAATTTATCCATCACTTTCTCAACTCTAGATGTTGCTGTAATCAAGAATAGTTTTTTACTCCATTTCAAATTAGGAAATATCCGTTTCGAATAATACTTGATAAAAATATTGACTAGATACATTAGAATCGAGTGTAAGGTTAAGAAATACACCATGCCTCGTCTAGAGATGCTAAAGCGTTCTTCTAAAAAGAAATTGGAAAGACTAATTGCCAACGCAAAGAAAATGATATATTTTGTCAAGCGAACAAGCTCACGTAAATATCCTCTTTTAAAAAAATCTTGACCGAAATCACTAAAATAAAATACTATGTAGTGGAGAATATATAGGACAATCATTGTTGTTGAAAGAATATCTGTCTCTTTAACAAAACTAAGAAAATACCCCAGTAACACTACTATAAAACTCTGGATTACTGCCAGAGATATTTTTATCCCTTTCTCTTCCATAACTACTTCCTAGTTTATTTTTTACTTTTTCCCATAATTGCCATAAGCTCCATAAGCTCCATAACCACCATAAGCTCCGTATTTTTCAACTTCGGTGTTGAATTTATTTAGAACTACACCTAAAAAAGGAGTCCCTGTTTGTTCTAACTGTTCCTTCGCCTTTAAGACATCACGTCGTTTTGTCTCTCCAGCTGCCGTAACCAAGATAGAAGCATCACATTTTTGTGTAATGATAGCGGCGTCAATAACCATCCCAATCGGTGCAGTATCCACAATGACATAGTCAAAATACTTACGTAGGGTATCAATCATGGTATGGAAATTTTCACTCTGCAGGAGGGCCGTTGGATTAGGTGATGTCGGTCCTGCCTGAATAACAAATAGGTTATCAATATTGGTATCACAGAGACCATTTGAAAGATCAGTAGTCCCTGCCAAAAAGTCAGTCAATCCAGTAATTTTTTCTCTTGACTTGAAGACACCAGACATAACTGAATTACGGATATCCGCATCTACTAGTAATGTTTTATAGCCTGCACGTGCGAAAGCCCAGGCGATATTAGTTGAAGTTGTAGATTTCCCTTCACCAGGTTTGACAGATGAGATGGCAAGAACTTTCAAATTATCACCACTCAATTGAATATTGGTGCGCAAAGCATTATAGTGTTCTTCAGCTTTTTTAGCAAAATCTAAACGCTTTTGTGCGATTTCTAATGTTGGCATATTTTCTCCCTTACTTTAACTTATCCAAATCTGGAACAATTCCTAAAAGTGCGACATGCATGACTTCTTCGACATCTTCTGGTCGCTTGACACGATCGTCCAATAATTCAAGCAATAAGACTGAAATAACCATCACTGCGCCACCTACTAGGAAAGCAAGCGCAGTATTTCGACGAATATTAGGTGAGGATGGAGTTAGTGCCGGTCTCGCTTCCTCTAGTGTTGTCACATCAGATACACGAGTTACAGAAATGATTTTTTCCGATGCAACCTCACGAAGAGCATTGGCGATACGGCTCGCTTCTTCTGGCTGTGCATCTTTTACAGCAATTGACACGATACGAGTATCTACAGGCACTGTTACCTGAATCTTCTTGCTTAATGCCTTAACTGTTTTCTCTAGTTTAAGATTTGAAATGACTTTCTCCAGTACATCTTGCGAAAGGATAATTTCCTTATAGTCTTTTACCAGGTAAGTACCAGCCTGCAAATCCTGGTTGGTCAAACCTGCTTTTTCTGATTGATTTCGATTAACCACATAAATACGTGTTGTACTAGAGTACTCAGGTGTTAGTACAAAACTGCTTACACCGAAAGCTAGGACAGCTGCTACAATCGCAGTCAAGATGATAGCGATTTTCTTCTTCCAAAGGATTTTAAATAATTGGACAATGTCAATTGCGATTTCTTTATTTTCTTTCATGTCAACTCCTAAATAATTTGATCAGCTAAGATGATGCGAGGATTTTCGATAAATAATTCTCTCGCCTTTCTATCACCGTATTGTTTTGAAACGATCTCATAAGCTTCTTTCATGTAAGGTGGTCTTTGGTCTAAATTGTGCATATCACTAGCAACAAAATGTACCAAGTCACGCTCTAGAAAATAGCGAGCTCGTTTCTTCATAAATTTATATTTATCTCCAAATAACTTTGGTTTTAAAATACTTGAGCTATTGATTTGAGTGTAGCAACCCATATCAATCAACTCTTTTACCCGTTTTTCGTTATTTTCTAATTCATGATAACGTTCAATGTGGGCAACTACAGGCGTTATCCCAAGCATGAGAACATTGCTCAAGGCAGTATGGATTTCTCGATAAGAAGTAGCCATACTAAACTCAATGAGAGCATAGCGTGTCCCATTAAGACTTGGAATCACCTGTTTTTCTAACTTCTCAAGCACATCATGGGTATAATAAATTTCTGCCCCATAGAGAATGGTCAAATCTGGAGCCACTTCCTTGGCTAACTCCTTCACTTCTTGGAAGTTTGTCTCTATCGTCTCCTCAGGAGTTTCAAACATTCCTTTTCGTCTATGCGATGTCGATACAATAGTCCTTACACCTTGTCTATAGGCTTCTGTCAAAAGCGCCTTGCTTTCTTGCTTAGTTTTCGGACCATCATCCACACCAAATACGATATGCGAATGAATATCAATCATTTTGTCTTATTTCCCTTCCATCACATCATTGATTGCAGCCTTGACTGACTCTAAACTGCTATCACTTATCTCCATCATGTAGAGGCTACTCTCAGGCATGGCATAGGATGGTAAATCCATACGCCCTGTTCCTTTAAGATCTTGCGAATTGATCTTATACGTTCCACCACTCTCAAGTTGGGCATTAACCAGGTTCATCATGGTTTCAAGTGGCATATTGGTTTGAATCGAATCTTGCAGCCCTTTTATAATACTGTCATAATTTTTCAAAGCTTCCGTAGAGGTTAATTTTTGCAGAATTGCAACAATGACCTTTTGCTGGTTACGGCCACGATCCCGATCACCATCTGCCAAAGAATAGCGCTCACGCACAAAGCCAAGAGCTTGCTCCGAATCAAGATGAACATTCCCTACAGGAAAATGAAACTTACCATGCAATGATGTAAAATCCTGATCATTATGAACATCAACCCCACCAAGGAGATCTATCAACTTCAAGAAAGAAGTGAAATTCAAACGAGCATAATAGTTCAAGTCAATACCGTAGAGATTTTCCAGGGTATGAATTGAAGCATCTACCCCATAAATCCCCGCATGGGTCAACTTATCTTTTTGGTTGTTGCCACCATCTGCAATTGGAACATAGGAATCACGTGGTGTCGTTGTCAAGAGAATCTTTTTCGTTTCACGATTCACTGTCATAATGATATTGACATCAGAACGAGAAACTGAGCTAATTGGACCGTAAGTATCAATTCCGCTGATATAAACGTTGAAACTGTCACCTTTGACATCTTTTGGAGTTTCAACCGTCTTGGTTAATTCTTTGGTATAGATTTTCTTAATTTTCGAAGCATAGTCAGGATATTCCGATTCGATAATATTTTCAAAGACACTGTTTAGAATGATTGCCTTTGTATCGCCAGCTAACAGGCTCTTATATGCCGCAAGATAGGAGCTGCTTTCTTCGACTGTCAGTTCTTTATTTTGAGTAGCTTTCAGATCATTCAACAACTGTTGGATATTATCCTTATCCGTCCCAGTCGGTCCCGTTACACTGGTTACCTGACTGATATTATCAATTGAACTATCTTCCAACACCGCAATACTCATCGAATAATTTGAGTAGTTAGATGTCGCATTCAGGCGACTTGTAAATCCAATGAACTGCCCTACAGCAAAGAGAGAAGTACCATTAATTAACACACCAAGTAGTAATAAAATCAGCGTTAGATTTTGAACTTTCTTGGATCGAATTAAAAAGAAGCACAAGATAGCTAAGGCTACAATTAAGACAGTGACCACTATATTGAGATATCGGAAGGCTAGCATATTGTACTTGAAAATCAAAAACAATAAAAAGACTGCTAGTAATGCATAGATAGCTAGCAACCCCCAACTAATCAATATTTTTGTTTTACCCTGACGAGCTCGCTTCGAAGATCTACTCACGATATACCTCTATTATCAATTTTTATTTCATTTTATTATATCATAAAAAAATACACTTGTGAGATAAATCCGCTTAGGTAAGGCGTTTTCATCTTCTTTCCGAAACATTCTTTTTGATTTGCAAACAATTACATCAATAAATTTACTATATAAACATCAAAAAGGTCCCTTACGGAACCTCATTCATCTTTATTTAACATGATTTTCTGCTTCTTTTTGAGCTTTTTCGATTGCTTTTTTACTTTCTTGCTCCCATTTAGTCTTAGCTTCTTCATACTGTTTGGTTGTCACAGTATCTTTTTGCAGTTTCATGTACTTGTAGTTATTGCCATCACCCTTGATGCCGACCAGTGAATAGCCTCTTGTAAATGGCGTTACTTTGGTTACAGATGCTGTACCACCACTTGACATTGCTGACATAATCAGAGAATTGTCAATCATCCAAGCCTGTGCTTCAGCATATTTTTCATAGCGTTTGGCTACATCTTTATTTTCGCTATCTGCATCTTTGAGCATCTTGGTGTAAGTATCAAGTCCCAAGCTAGCAATCTTAGCTTTATCTTCTTGAGCATCTAGACCAAAAATCTTGAGGTAGAACCCATCTTCTGCATTGAAAGGATTAAGATAAGTAGACGGATCTTGGTAGTCACCTACCCAACCATCAAAGTTCAAATCATAGTCACGATCAGCTGGTGTTGGCGCTAAAAAGGCTACATTATTAAAATCATCCGTTGAAAGTTGTTGAACATCAATGACAATGTTATCAGCACCCAAAATTGACTCAAGGGTCTGCTTAACTGAGTTCATGCCTGTCACGGCATTTTTACTCGTCTGATCAACTGCCACATCCAAGTGAATTGGGAAGGTCACACCTTGACTTGCCAATTCTTTTTTAGCTTCCGCAAATTTTGCTTGGGCTTTTTCTTTGTTGAAATAGGCATCCTGAGCATCTGCCAAGTTAATACCTGACCATTCTGTGCCATAGTTAACCAATTTAGAAGCGACTACTTCTCCAAAGGTCTTGTCTCCGACTTGGACAAATGTAGGAGGCACTAAAGTGTTACGAAGGGTCTTGCTGGCTGCTTCTTCCCCATTTGACTGGGCAGAATAGGCTGTACGGTCCAAGGCAAAGTTCACTGCTTGACGGAAGTTCTTGTTCAAGACAGCTGTCTCAGTTGACTTCTTCTGCTCATCTGTCGTTTTAGCAGTGTGATTGTAGGCCTTACGGTTGACGTTAAAATTGAAATACCAAGAAGTCTTGTCCTGCAAACTATAAACGATATTATCCTTATATTTTTCCTTAGTCTTAGCAAAGTTAGAACTATTTGGATAAACCCCAGCGATAGAATAAGCTCCACTTTCAAAGTTTCGGATGGTCAATTCTTGGTCTGAGCCATCAAAATAAGCCAATTTCACGTGTTCAATCGATACTTTGTCATGATCATAGTAATGCGGATTCTTCACATACTCGATCGATGATTTTGATGTGAAATCTTTTAACAAATAAGGTCCACTGTAGAGAATGCTATTTGGAGATAGGGTCCCAAAATCTTTCCCTTTTGAATTTAAAAATTCTTCGTTTACTGGGAAAAGAATACTGTTCGTTGTTTTTGAGTTCCAGTACGGTTCTGGGCGTGCCAAAGTATACTCAACAGTCTGGTCGTCGATGGCCTTCACTCCAACCTTAGAAAAGTCAGAATCCGCTCCTGTAATATAATCATTCAAGCCCTTGATCGAGTTTTGAATCAAGTCAAGTGCCTGTGATTTATTGTCCACTGCGTACTTAATTCCTGTCACAAAATCCTGTGCCTTGACTGGGGCGTACTCTTCACCGTCGGCCGTGAACCATTTGGCATCTTTTCTCAATTTGTAGGTATAAGTCAGACCGTCGCTTGAAACAGACCAGTCTTCTGCCAAAGATGGAACTAGGTTCCCGTGATTATCATTTTCAAGCAAGCCATCAACTAGGTTGGTAATGATGGCTGTATTATCAGCGTAATAGTCTAATAGATAGTTAAATGTAGTTGGATTTCCACTAAAGGTTGATGAGTAAGTTTTTGTATCTGAACCTGATTGTCCGCAAGCAGCTAAAAGCAAAGCAGCCGCAAAGGTCAGGCCTGCGCTAAGAACACGCTTTTTTGTTTTCATCTTCTTTCTCCTTTATGTTAGTTTTTGTAACATAAGTTTATTTTACCAAAATAGAGGAAATTTGTAAAGTTAATTGAATTTCTAGAATGAAAATTTATAAACTTTGGTCATAAAAAAACAAAGGATTTCTGTCTTTCATACAGCCCTCCCTTGTTTTTATACGGTTTGTTGACTAAGAAACATCTACAAAATAAGCCTAGACTCATTTTATGTGTTTTTCTAAATCCTTTTGATACTGAGCATTAGATTCTAGTTTTTCCTTTTGCCACTTTTTAAGAGCCGCCTCATACTCTTTAGTTGTCACGATATCATTTTGAAGTTGCATACCTTTAAAAATAAATGGATCTCCCTTAATACCGACCTGTGAATAAGCTTTGGTAAATGGAACAGTACGACTAACCATAGGAGAGCCACCTGAAGAAGCAACTGGAATAAGAAGTGAACTATCAGCAACCCAAGCCTGTGCTTTGGCATACTTTTCGTATCGTTTATCAAGATTACTTGTCTCAGATGCAGCATCATCCAAGAGCTTCTTGTATTCATCCAAGCCAACTTTCGCCATAACTTCAGGATCCTTGCCCTTTGTTATACCTAGATGTTTCAAGGCAGAACCCTTCTTAGCATCTAAAATATTGAGATAGGTTGCTGGATCTTGATAATCTGGTCCCCAACCAGTTCCGTTCAAATCATAATCTTTTTGGGTTGGAACTTTAGCTTGAGAAGTAATACTTTCCTTCTCATTATCCGTCATTTGAAGAACATCTATAATTACATTCTCAGTTCCCAATGTTTCTTCAATCGATTGTTTTAATGAATTTGTCTGTTGAACTGCAACTACATCTGTCTGTTCTACTGGTACATCCAAATGAATCGGGAAACTTACTCCCTTAGATTGCAATTCTGTTTTCGCTTTTTCAAATGTAGACTTGGCCTTTGTTGGATTGTAAATTGTATCTTTGCCATCTGTGAGAGTCACATCTTTCCATTGCTCTCCATATTTCAGCAGTTCATCCTGAGCCAGCTGTCCGAAGGTCTTCCCAGCTACTTGAACATAGTTATCTGGCACTAGACTATTACGAATAATCTTATCCGCACCTTCTTCACCATTTAATTGAGCTGTATAGGCGTGGCGATTAAATGCAAAATTAAGAGCCTGACGGAAGTTCTTATTGAGAAGAGCTTCTTTTGTTGATGTTTTTTGTGACTCATCTGTTTTAGCTGTTTTATTATAGGATTGACGATTTACGTTAACGGTAAGATAATAACTTGTTGCCTCTTGTGGACTATAGACAATCTTATCACCGTATTCCTTTTTAGTTGATTCAAAGTTTGAGCTTGCTGGAAAGAGACGAGCAGTTGTATAGGCACCTTGTGTAAAGCTACGAATTAAGGATTCTTGGTCTGATCCATCATAGAATGTTAATTTTACATTATCAATTTTGACATTTTCCTTATCCCAATAGTTAGGATTTTTTTCATATTCAATCACAGATTTAGAAATCAAGGACTTCAAAAAATATGGACCATTGTAAAGAATACTTGATGGAGTTGGCGTTCCGTAATCCTTACCTGTTGCATTCAAAAATTCTTCATTAACTGGAAGCATGGTTGCTGTGGTTACTTTAGAGTTCCAAAAACTTTCCGGGTTATTAAGGGTATATTCTACCGTATAATCATCAAGAGCCTTCACACCTACAGTTGAGAAGTCGTTTGTCTCACCACTAACATAAGCCTCCAATCCTTTGATGGATTTCTCAACCAAAGAAAGACCATCGGACTTTCCGTCTGCTGCATGCTTTAATCCAGTGACAAAATCCTGAGCCTTAACTTCTGCATACTCTTCTCCTTCTGAAGTGTACCACTTCACACCTTTACGAAGTTTGTAGGTATAAGTCAAACCATCTTTAGAAACTGACCAATCCTCTGCTAGAGAGGGAATCAGATTCCCATATTTATCATTCTCTAAAAGACCGTCGACGACGTTACCTATTACGTCAGAAGTTGAACTTTTACTTGTAACGCTATAATCCAAGGATGATGGATCAACAGCATAAACATAAGAAAATGTTTTGGGAGCGTCTGCATTCTTTTCACTTTTCCCACAAGCTGTTAAAAGAATGGCTGTACTCAAGGTCACTCCTGCTCCTAAGAGCCACTTTTTCGATTGCATAAATAATCTCCTTCAAAATAGTATTTTCACTATTATACCCTATTTTTTTACAAATGCAATAGCTTTTGACAGATTTTTTAGAAAATTCTAACAAATGTTTTTAAAAGAGTTTTTTACACAACTTTTAGCAAAAAACCTCAAGCTCTAAGGCTCAAGGTTCTCACTTTTTAGTTAGTCATTTCCACACAGAAAGCATCCCATGGAGCCAAGATTTGTTTTTCAAAAACTTCTTGAGCCACGGTGTTTTCAATCAAGACTGATTTAACATTTCCTTCTACTGTCAAGTCTTGGTCTTCATTGGACAAGTTGGCTACAACTAAGAAATGACGGTCGCCATCTTTACGAATATAGGCAAAGACCTTGTCAGCTGTATCAAGCAATTCAAAGTCAGCTCGAATCAGCCAGCTATTCTCCTTACGGATTTGAACCAGTTTCTGATAAGTATAGAAAATAGAATCTGGATTTGCCAGCGCTTCTTGAACGTTGATTACCTGATAGTTTGGATTGACTGCCAACCACGGTTGACCTGTTGAGAAACCAGCGTTTTCGCTTTCATCCCACTGCATCGGAGTACGGGCATTATCACGTCCGATTACACGTATACTATCCATGATTTCTTCCATAGAAACACCTTTCTCAAGAGCTTCACGCGCATAGTTGAGGGATTCAATATCTTCTACTTGATCCAGTGTTTCAAACGGATAGTTGGTCATCCCAATTTCCTCACCTTGGTAAATATAAGGTGTCCCTCTCATGAGATGAAGTAAAATTGCAAAGGCTTTGGCAGATTTTTCGCGATATTCTTGGTCATTTCCCCAGATTGAGACGATACGAGGGAGGTCATGATTGTTCCAAAAGAGTGAATTCCAGCCATCCTCAACGCCTAACTCTGTCTGCCATTTGTTGAAGATTTCTTTTAACTTAGGAATATTCAGTTCTTTTTGATAGTGCCACTTAGGCTGACCTTCCTGATACTGAAGACCGATATGTTCAAACTGGAAGACCATAGACAATTCTTGCCCCTTTGGATCAGAGTAGAGCTTAGCGATCTCTGGAGTTGCTCCCCAAGTCTCTCCTACTGTCAAGAGATTCTTATCTCCAAAGGTCGCCTGATTCATCTCCTTGAGATAAGGGTGGAGCATAGGACCATTATTGACTACTTGCTCGTCAGGAATTTTCCCAATCATGTCAATGACATCCATGCGGAAACCACCAATGCCTTTATCAATCCAGAAGTTCATCATCTCATAAATTTTCTGACGAAGTTTTTCATTTTCCCAGTTAAGATCCGGCTGTTTCTTACTGAAAAAGTGGAGATAGTATTGACCTGACTTTTCATCATATTCCCAAGCAGATCCACTAAAGATAGAATCTAGGTCGTTGGGTTCATCGCGCCAGATATAGTAGTCTCGCTCAGGGCTGTCAGGATTTTCACAGGCCTCGACAAACCATGCATGTTCATCTGAGGTATGATTGACCACCAAGTCCATGATGATACGAATATCACGCTTCTTAGCTTCCACAATCAGTTGGTCCATATCCTCCATGGTTCCGAAAATAGCTGCAATCGCTTGATAATCAGCAATATCATAGCCATTATCATCCATAGGACTGTCATAAACAGGAGAAAGCCAAATCGCTGTGATTCCTAACTTAGCTAGATAGTCTAACTTACTGGTAATTCCTGGCAAATCGCCAATTCCATCTCCGTTGCTATCCATAAAGCTCTTAGGATAAACTTGATAGACTACGGCATTGTGCCACCATTTTTCTTGCATCTTCTTACCTCATTATTTTAATAATCTACAATCTATGATAGCGCTTTTCAGAGTTTTATGCAAGCGTTTGCCTAATCTTTTTGATTCCTTTTTTAACTCCATAGTTTCCTAACTTCCAATTTTTTATTATAATAGAGGTCAGAGGTAAAAAAATGAAAAAACAAGCTTTTAGTTCTGAACAATATTTGAATCTACAGCGCGACCACATTTTGGAGCGCATTAACCAATTTGACGGCAAGCTCTACTTGGAGTTTGGTGGCAAAATGTTAGAAGATTTCCACGCTGCTCGTGTTCTTCCTGGTTATGAGCCTGACAATAAAATCAAACTCTTGCAAGAATTGAAAGAGCAGGTTGAGGTTGTGATTGCCATTAATGCTAGCAACATCGAACATTCCAAGGCACGTGGTGACTTGGGCATTTCTTATGATCAAGAAGTTCTTCGTTTGATTGACAAATTCAATGAACTGGGAATTTTTGTTGGCTCCGTTGTCATCACACAGTACGCTGGCCAACCAGCTGCAGATGCCTTCCGCAACCAACTTGAGAAAAACGGAATTGATTCTTATCTTCACTATCCAATCAAAGGATATCCAACGGATATGGATCACATCATTTCTCCAGAAGGCATGGGAAAAAATGACTACATCAAAACCAGTCGCAACTTGATTGTCGTAACCGCTCCTGGACCTGGTTCTGGAAAATTGGCAACCTGTATGTCCAATATGTACCACGACCAAATCAATGGTATCAAGTCTGGTTACGCTAAATTTGAAACCTTCCCAGTTTGGAATCTACCCCTTCATCACCCAGTCAACTTGGCCTACGAGGCTGCCACAGCTGACCTTGATGATGTCAACATGATTGACCCCTTCCATCTCCAAACTTACGGAGAAACCACTGTCAACTACAATCGTGATATCGAGATTTTCCCAGTGCTCAAGCGCATGTTGGAACGCATTCTAGGAGAGTCTCCATACGCTTCTCCGACTGATATGGGTGTCAACATGGTTGGTTTCGCTATTACAGATAATGAGGCTGCTATTGAAGCCTCTAAACAAGAAATCATCCGCCGCTACTATCAAACTGTTCTTGATTTTAAAGCCGAAAAAGTTGGTGAAGCAGCTGTCAAGAAAATCGAGTTGCTTATGAATGACCTCGGTATCACACCAGCAGACCGTAAGGTTGCTGTTGCTGCACGTCAAAAAGCAGAAGAAACTGGTGGACCAGCCCTAGCCCTTGAATTGCCAAGCGGAGAAATTGTCACAGGTAAGAACTCAGAGCTCTTTGGCCCTACAGCCGCTGCTCTTATCAACGCTATCAAGAAATCAGCTGACATCGCTAAAGAAGTAAAACTAATCGAACCTGAAGTTGTTAAGCCAATCCAAGGTCTTAAAATCGATCATCTGGGTAGCCGCAATCCACGCCTTCATTCAAATGAAATCCTGATTGCACTTGCTATCACAGCTACAGAAAATCCTGATGCTGCTCGTGCTATGGAAGAACTTGGCAACCTCAAAGGAAGCGAAGCCCACTCAACCATCATCTTAACCGATGAAGACAAGAATGTCCTTCGCAAATTGGGTATCAATGTAACCTTTGACCCTTACTACCAATACGACCGCTTGTATCGTAAATAAAGATTTGAACCTCTCCAGCCTCGGAGAGGTTTTCTCTCTGTCTCAAGAGCTGGCTTTATGTTATAATGAAATTAGAAAACTGAAAGGATTTACCATGTCAAAAGAAGTTATTGTTGAAAGTTTTGAACTTGACCACACCATTGTTAAAGCACCCTATGTTCGCTTGATCGGGGAAGAAACAGGGCCAAAGGGAGATGTCATCTCCAATTATGATATTCGCTTGGTGCAACCAAACGAAGACTCTATCCCTACTGCTGGCCTTCACACCATCGAGCACCTCTTGGCAAAACTCATCCGTACCCGCATTGACGGTATGATTGACTGTTCACCTTTTGGTTGCCGTACAGGCTTCCACATGATTATGTGGGGACGTCATACCAGCGCTGAAATTGCGGCTGTTATCAAGGATTCGCTCAAAGAAATCGCTGAAACTACTACTTGGGAAGATGTTCCTGGAACAACCATCGAATCTTGCGGAAACTACAAAGACCACAGCCTCTTTTCTGCTAAAGAATGGGCAAAACTCATTCTAGAACAAGGGATTTCAGATGATGCCTTTGAGCGTCATGTCATCTAAACACAAAAAAGGAACCAGTTTTTCATCTGGCTCCTTCTTTTTTATTCTCAAAATTTTGTCTTATACTCAATGAAAATCAAAGAGCAAACTAGCAAACTAGCCGCAGGCTGTACTTGAGTACGGCAAGGCGACGTTGACGTGGTTTGAAGAGATTTTCGAAGAGTATTAGGCTTTTTCACGAATAACTAAACCACCATCTTCCATATCTGCTTCCAGATGTTTGGCATCTAGATGATCCAAGTGGAAGTCTGTTACCTTATCACGAATTTCTTGTTCAACCACGCGACGGAGAGGGCGAACACCCATGACTTCGTCATAACCTTCTTCTGTGATATAGTCTTTAGCCGCTTGACTGACTACCAAGTCAATGTCTTTCTTAGCCAAGGTTTGGTTAACTTCAGCCAACATCAAGTCCACAATCTTAGAAAGGTCTTCCTTAGTCAAGTGTGAGAACTCAATAACTGCGTTAAAGCGGTTAAGGAATTCTGGACGGAAGAACGGTTTCAAACGATCCATCAATTCTGGTTTATCCGCATCTTCTGTCAAGTTAGCTTCATAGCCAAATCCAGCATTTGAAGTCGCGATAATGACAGTGTTCTTGAAGTTCACCGTATTTCCTTGACCATCTGTCAAACGACCATCATCCAAGACTTGGAGGAGAAGGGTGATGACTTGAGGGTCAGCCTTTTCAATTTCGTCGAGAAGGACGATTGAGTATGGATTGCGACGGACGCGTTCTGTCAAGGTATTGTTGTTGTCATCGTAACCAACATAACCTGCAGTTGTACCAATCAATTTAGATACG
Organism: Streptococcus mitis; assembly: GCF_047463435.1. Lineage (GTDB taxonomy): Bacteria > Bacillota > Bacilli > Lactobacillales > Streptococcaceae > Streptococcus > Streptococcus mitis_DS. The sequence continues at coordinate 54,230 of NZ_JASHDW010000007.1, forward strand.
GCTGTGCGGTCGCTGTATTCTGACATGTCCAAACGGATGATAGCATCTTTCGTTCCGAACATATCAAGAGCCAATTGTTTAGCCAACTCAGTCTTACCGACACCAGTAGGACCTACAAAGAGGAAGCTACCGATTGGACGGTTACCTTCATCAAAACCAGCACGGTTACGACGGATAGCTTTTGCTACTGCTTCAACGGCCTTATCTTGACCAATAACTTTCGTCTGCAAACGATGCCCCATATCTTTCAAACGTTCGATGTCCGTAGCCCCCATTTGAGATACTGGAATACCCGTCATACGTTCTACAGATTCAGCCACATCGTTGACACTTGCAGTCACTTTCATATCTTCTGTATGGTTTTCGATTTTCTTTTCCAATTCTGCAATGCGTGTTTTATAGTTTAGAGCTGCTTCAAAATCTTCTGCCTCAACAGCTTTTTCTTGCTTGTCTTTTTCTGCCTCAATTTCACGTTCAACAGCATGAACATCTGTTACTGGATGCTGAGCTGCCAAGTGAGCTGCCGTTACATCGACAAGGTCAATAGCCTTATCTGGCAAGCTACGTTGTGGAATATATTGAACAGAGTAATCAACGGCAGCTTTTAAGACTTCATCTGGCAAAATAACATTGTGGTGTTGTTGATAAAGATCTCGAATACCTTGAAGAATCTTGAAAGTATCTTCAGCAGATGGAGCACTAACCTTCACTTCGTTGAAACGACGAGCAAGTGCTGCATTTTTCAAGATAGTATTACGGTATTCATCTTGAGTAGTTGCGCCAATCACTGTCAATTCTCCACGTGAAAGAGCTGGTTTCAAGATATCAGCAAGACCTTTAGACCCTTGACCATCACCTGTGCTACCAGCACCAAGAATTTGGTGAATTTCGTCGAAGAAAAGGATAATATTTCCAGCTTCTTTGACTTCGTTTACCAAGTTTTGAATGTTTTCTTCAAAGCTACCACGGTATTGAGTACCAGCTTCAAGTCCAGAAATATCAATAGAAATGATCTCTTTGTTCTTGATTGCTGCAGGAACGTCACCGTTCACAATAGCTTGTGCCAAACCTTCGACAACTGCTGTCTTACCAACACCTGCGTCTCCTACTAAAACAGGATTATTCTTGGTACGGCGTGAAAGGATTTCAGATGTTTCTTGAATTTCCTTGTTTCGTCCGATGACAGGATCCAACTTGCCCTCACGCGCTTCTGCAGTCAAGTTTCGACCCAGTTTAGCAAGGACACCATCTTGTTTCATACCTGAAGACTGTTGTTTCATTTGTCCATCAGTTTCTGCATTTCCTGGCAATTGACCAGTTGCACGATAGTGAGCAAATTCCTCAGGTGTGACTTCACGTCCATTAATCAAGTAACGGCGATTTTCAGAACTATATCCTCGCATACCACCCATCAATTGGTTAAATAAATCATCCATGTTGTTAAAATTATTAAAGTTGTTGTTCATATTCTTTACCTCTTTTTATTTACTTAGTTATGATTACTGATATTGACTATCTTTGACCTTTATCTTAAAAAATTTAGACTAGCTAGATTGCTACTCTACGTACTATTTCTGGTTTTTCTTTTTCAAGCAGGAGTAGACTATCTTTACTTCTGAAGATTTCTAGATTAAACATAGACCCCACCTCTTTCTATTTTACTTTAAACAAGTGTTTTAGTAAGGTTTTCATTTACCTTACGTTCATAATATACTACATTAGTCAGAAAAGGTCAAGGGTTTTGACTTTAATTGACCAATATTTTTTAAACAGCAAAAACACCCTGAAACATCAGGGTGCCATTCTTATCTCAAATACAAAATTGCTAGGGTCAGGAGACTTGCTAGAAGCCCCACTCCCCAAAAGAAGAAGTCAACCTTCCACTCGCTCCAAGGATTTCCTTTACCAGAAAATCCTCCAAGCTCAAAATGGTGATGCACAGGCGTCATACGGAAAATACGTTTACCACCAGTCATTTTGAAATAGCCGACTTGCATCATGACCGAAGTTGTTTCAAAGACATAAATAATTCCAATAATCAATAGAGTCCATTCTTGGTGGAGGGCCATTGAGATAGCTGCCAGCATTCCACCGAGAGCCAAACTTCCCACATCTCCCATAAAGACCTTAGCAGGCTTATGGTTAAAGACAAAGAAACCAAGCAAACCACCAATCATAGCCAAAATCACCAGAAGAATATCCATCTGACCTTGCACATAGGCAATAACTCCATAGGTAGACAAACTAATCACAACGGAAATACTAGCCAGACCGTCAATACCGTCTGTCAAGTTTACTGCGTTTGAAAAACCGACTAGCCAGAAAAGAGCGAAGACAATATAGAAAATTCCTAGATGCACTTGGTAACCAAAGACAGAAAGCATATCGCCACCGCGCTCATAGAAAAGGTAGAAAATGACACCACCTAGAAGCTGAAGAGCCAATTTCTGCTTGGGATTTAGCCCCTCATTGATTTTACGGAAGACCTTGAGGAAGTCATCTAAAAATCCGATTAAACCATAAAGAACCAAGATAAATAAAATCATACCAACATTATTGCTGAGTTGATTACTAAATAGGGCGAAAAAGAAAGCAACTAAAACAGAAGCAATTAAGAAAACCAAACCTCCCATTGTAGGAGTCCCAGCTTTTGCCTGGTGCTGTTTGACATCCTCATGCATCTGCTGGCCTGTAATTTGCGCCTTTCTATAAAATTGGATAAAGGCCGGAATTCCTACTAAAGTTAGTAAAAATGTCACAATTCCAGCACTGATAGAAATAAACATATTAGTCTCCTAAAGTTAATTTAATTTTTTTAATGTTTTTGATAGCTGTATTAGTCCGAACATCCTGCTTCTGAACGACGGAACCTGAACCTTCAAATTCCAGCTCGATATCCAACCATTTAGCAAAGGCCTCAGCAGTCTCTTTTTTCCAGCCATACATGTCTGGAATTTCTTCTACCTTATCCGATAAAAGGAGAACTTGTTGGTTTGGTGCAAGATTGGTCCCTTCTTCTACAGATGATTCTTTAATCTTTGTTCCAGTACCTACAACGATTGGTTGCACAATATTTCGGCGTAAGGCTTCCGCCAAATCACCAGGTGAAATATCCTTGATGCTAGGCATTGCATAAGAAGACTCTGTCGTAACTTTATCTAAATTCTTGGCTGGAGATTGAAGATTGAGAGATTCTTTCATAGCTGAAGCCCGCTCCAAGATTGGGTTGGCAAATTCTCCCAACTGGATACCTGAATAATGTTCAGGTTGTTGAACCGTTACATACAAGATAAAATCAGGATTTTCAGCAGGGTTCATAGCCACAACCGAGAAAATGTAATTGGTCGAACCAACCAAGTAGCCTCCATTTTTCTCGTCAGCGATTTGGGCTGTACCAGACTTGAGGGCTACATTTTGACCTGGAACATTGACAGTTGCTTTTCCTGTACTATGATTGTACATAGTTCCATATCTAGGATCCGTTCCTACCAAGACCATGTGAGTACGAGTTTGGCTAGCTGCATCTTTCGAAACGGGATTTCCTACGATTTCTTTTTGAGATTTACGAACGGTTTGATCATTTGGATCATACAAGGCCGTAATAAATTTAGGCTCTAACATGACGCCATCATTGGCAATGGCTGTAAAGGCACGAATCATTTGCGTCTGCGTTACAGAAATCCCCTGACCAAATGCACTCATGGCAATATTGACAATATTATCTGCAGGCAATTGACCTGTATACTCATCAGTCAGACCAAAACGAGTTGGAACCCCAAATTTAAAGCGGTTTAGATAATCCAACCAGGTAGCATCACCCATTTTCTGCTCAAGCAGTGTCATCCCAATATTACTTGAGTGAGCAAACCCTTGAGAAAATGTCATCATACCACCGCCGGTTAAACCTTCATTAACGTCCCAATCTCGAATCGTCGCATCCGCTATTTTTAATTCACTGCTATTGAAGTATTCTCCACCTGGGAAAGTGTTATTATCAATAGATGCTGCTAGCGTCATGACCTTCATGGTTGATCCTGGTTCGTAGTTACTTTGATAAAGAATATCACGCCAAACAAAGTCCTCAGTGATTCCTTCTTTAGTATCTGCATTAAAGGTAGGTCGTTGAGTGGTAGCAAGGATTTCACCGGTCTTTGCACTGACCAAGGTCGCGGTCATATACTTACCTTTTACTTTTTGTAGAAAGGCATCCATCTGAGTTTCCATGAAAGATTGGAGCGGGCTAGACAATGTTGTATAAACATCCTTGCCATCTACAGTTTGTTGCGATACCTGTTCTGTACCGGGTACAATATTTCCTACTCGATCTTTTTCATAGGTAATAATACCGTCTGTCCCAGCAAGAATGGTATTTAAAGAACTCTCCAAACCAGAAGTCCCTAACAAACTCTTACTGCCATCCTCATTTTCATGGAGTTGGGCTAAGCCAATAAAACTAGAAGCAAATTGTCCATTTGGATAGCTTCTGTTAGGGCTAGTTGTGAAGTCAATCCCTTCTACACTAGCATCTTTCAAGTCTTTTTTAATAGCCATCATATTGGCATAGGTAATCCCATTTCCTTTTGCTCCAAAGGAAACTTGGGTCAGATTTGGTTGAGCTAGTTGCTCTTTCACATAAGCTTCATCCATATCCAAATACTTATGGAAGACTTCAGCTACCTTATTAAACTGCGAATCCTCTACATAAAGAATTTTTCCAGTTGCTGACTTGTATTTTTTATCAATAACAGCATAGACGTTATAAGAGGTCGCATCTTCAGCGATTGGCACTCCATTTCGGTCATAGATAGTCCCACGTTTGGCAGGAACTGTTCGGGTTGTTTGGTGAACCTTTTTAGCCTCTTTAACCAAGTCAGTACCAAATATATTACCTTTTGCTATAATATACGCAAAATTAGCCAAAAAGATAGCGAAAAGTACGACAGCTAACAAACTGATGTACTTGCCGACTATTCTACGGTTTTCTGCTGGAGATTTACGATTTTTTAGCGCAAATCGGGTTATTTTTTCTGTCCATTTCATATCTTACTCCGCTGTTCGGATATTTTCGTTATTCAATTTCAAATCTTTTTTATCTGCAATCTCTTTCAAGCGCTCTGAACGAATCAATTCATTCACTTCCTGCTTAGCATCATCGAGTTCTGTCTTCTTTTCCTCTATCTGCGCATTGATTTTTGTCAAATCACTTTGCACTTGCAAGAGTCGTGTCTGCATAAAGATAATGCTCACTGCTAAAACGAGTGCCGTAAAAGCGATGGAAAGATAAAAAGCCTTCTCCACACGTGAGAATTTTTTTATACGATTCTGCAAGAATTGACTGGTTGTTTCTTTCTTATCTACCATTTTTTCCTCTTACTTGTGAATTTTTCTGGCCACGCGCAACTTGGCAGAGTGCGAGCGGTTATTGGCTTCTAATTCTTCTGCACTTGGCAAGATTGGCTTACGGGATACCAATTCCATCTTGGGCTTGAGATCATCTGGGATGAAAGGCAAACCTTTGGGAACTTCCACTGTTGAAGCTTCCTTGAACAATTGCTTGGTCAAGCGGTCTTCTAGCGAATGGAAGGTAATCACTGAAATTCTACCATCTAGAGCCAACATCTCCATGGCCTGCTGGATGGACTCATCTGCCGCTCCCAGTTCATCATTGACTTCAATTCGAATAGCCTGGAAAATCTGCTTGGCAGGATGGCCCTTCTTCTTGAGCTCCTTGGCAGGTTTGGCCGACTTGATAATTTCTGCTAACTCAGTCGTTGTCTCGATTGGCTTGACTTCACGTGCTTGTTCAATCTTACGCGCAATCTGTTTAGAGAATTTATCCTCGCCATACTTAAAGAAAATACGAACCAAGTCATGATAGTCGTAGTGATTCACCACTTCATAGGCTGTCAGACTAGCATCCTGATTCATGCGCATGTCCAGTGGCGCATCCTTTTTATAAGAAAAACCACGCTCTCGCTGGTCTAGCTGAGGACTAGACACTCCCAAGTCATAACAAATTCCATCAATTTCCTGAACACCAGCTTCGTGCAAACGTGCCTGTAAATGACGGAAGTTATCCTTGATAAAGGTCACCATTCCCTTTTCAATGTAAGGTGCCAAACGTTTTTGCGCATTGTCAATGGCATTCTGGTCCTGATCAAAGGCATAGAGATGGCCTTTTTCACTTAATTTACTTAATAAATATTCGCTATGGCCCGCTCCACCCAAAGTCGCATCAACGTAGATACCGTCAGGCTTTACGTCGAGCATATCAATCGTTTCATGGAGTAAGACCGTTACATGATGAAATTCTTTTGTCATATCCTATCTATTTTACCACAAATCTGACTAGCTTGCACTAGTCAGACAAATATGGCAAAAACAAGTAAGATTTCTTTAAGAAATATGTCAAATATGCTTGACATCCACTCCATAGAAGAATATAATATGATCAAATATATACGACACAAATCAGAAAGGAGAACAGATGAATCGTGTGAAAGAATTTCGCAAGGAACTGGGCATTTCCCAGCTCGAACTCGCCAAGGATATCGGTGTCTCGAGACAAACCATCAATATGATTGAAAACGACAAGTACAATCCAACCCTGGAACTCTGTCTCAATCTCGCCCGTAGCCTCCAAACTGACCTCAACAGTCTCTTTTGGGAGGATAATTTTTAAAAAAGGAGCCAACTCATGAAAAAAGAAACCTTCACTGAAAAACTGATCAAACGCACATACGGTATCTCTGGTCCCCTTGACGAATACAAACGGCGTGAGGCCGATCGTATTGGGAACCAAGTCTTTATCATCCTCTTTTATCTGATGATTTTCGGAAATCTTATTCCACTCCTTCTGGCCTATAAATACCCTCAAGAAGTGGCTCTAATCTATCCTCCTCTGATTCTAGTGATTGCCCTCATCGCTGCTGGCTATGTCACCTACCAAATGAAAAAAACAGGGATTACAGCTATTGATCCAGATATGCTGAATGAGAAAGAAAGCAAGCAACTATACTACCCAGGTCTTAAAGCAGGTTTGTTCTTTGGTCTATGGATGTTTTTTATAACTCCTCTTCTCAGTATACTCATAGGTGAAGGTCAGGACTATTTTCATTCTCTCCTAACTATAAGAAATGGTGTATCAAGCATTCTCGGTTCTATCTTCTTCGGAGCGAGCATACAGTTCCTCATCTCCCGTCGCATTGCAAAAACTAAAAAAGAGCAAGATGAGGATTAGGAGGTGCCCTATGAAATCACTAGTAACTTTACTTACCTATCATCTTTTGTTTGCTTCTCTACTCACCTTCATCATCGTTTCAGGGAACTTGCCAATCTACGATATAGTCCTCCTTCCAGTCTTTGTTCCAGCACTCAACAAAGGATTGACTTATCTAAAGATAGATTCCCAAAAACACGCATACTCAACTTAGCACTATACTTTATAATTCTATCTTTTCCACAACTGATGCTCATCTCAAGCGATTGGAAATATTATTTACTGCTGACTATCGCTAGCCTTTCTTCTATCACTTATCTTTATTATCTCTATCAATTCGTAAAAGAAAGTCAGTAAAACTGCTCATTTAGGAGGTTACTATCATGAAAAAAGAAGACTTAACCACTCGCCTACTCCGAAATCTCTTTCACATCCAAGGCCCTTTTGATGAATGCCGGCAAGAGATTATCTACAAGGCTTGTGCCCGTTCCATGGTCCAAATCGTTTATTCTTCCTTCTTCCTCTTCTTGTTTTATCTGTTATTTGGACGCTTCATAGAAGCCGTTCGCTATGCCATGCCCTACGTTTACTCTGGACTCATTTTTTTCATTACTTTAAAAACTCAAAGAGCCGTCAAAGAACTCCATCTGGAAAAAGATGACAAGTCAGAAATCATCCTTAAAACCTACAGCAAGAGCCAAATCAAATTCCGAAGCTGGGTGGTGTTTATCGGTCTTCAGATTGGCCTCTTTATCCTACTCATCTTTCATAAAGTCTTCGTTCAGCAGATGTCACTTCCAGATTTTGTGAAGCTCCTCATGCAATTCGATAAAAGTGTTCCTTTACTGATGTATGGCCTGATTATCGGTAGCATTTTTGGAACTCTGACCTACGGATTTCTATCCCTACAGGAGGAAAAAACTCCTAAACATACCAAACAGAAAGAGAAAAGTAATCAATGACCTCACTATACGATTTTTTAGTCTTGAATCAAAACAATCAAGAAACTCCCCTAGATGCCTATCGTGGTAAGGTTCTCTTGGTTGTCAATACTGCTACTGGATGTGGTTTAACGCCCCAGTACCAAGGGCTCCAAGAACTCTATGATCGCTATCAAGAACAAGGTTTTGAGATTTTAGACTTTCCTTGCAATCAGTTTATGGGACAAGCACCAGGCGGCGCAGATGAAATCAACGCCTTCTGTAGCCTACATTACCAGACCAGCTTCCCACGTTTTGCCAAGATCAAGGTCAACGGCAAGGAAACAGATCCCCTCTATGTCTGGTTGAAAGACCAGAAATCTGGTCCACTAGGAAAACGAATCGAATGGAATTTCGCTAAGTTTCTCATCAGTCGTGATGGGCAGGTTTTTGAACGCTTCTCTTCAAAAACAGACCCAAAACAAATTGAAGAGGCAATACAAAAACTACTATAATTCACAATCTCACTATGATTAGGTTTCCTTTAGTCTGATGAATAGTGAGATTTTTTGATGGGCTTTGACTTAAATAGAAAAACACCCCATGATATGAACCATGAAGTGTTGTAAAAATGATACATTCATAGCAGACAAGGCACTACTGACTGCTATTCTTGACTCCTGAATATGTATAGGTCCTATTTCTGGGACACGCTTTTTCCGTTACCACCCTAAAATAAAAGCTATGCTCCCGCCCATCCTTGGCATTTTCCTTGTTTAAGACAAAGTAATTTTTCTGATTCAAGGCCATGGTGCGTAGGATGTCATCAATCAAGAAAGTCAGAGGTACATTCATGGCAGAGTATTTTTGAAAATCCTCTTCAAAACGAATATAGTCATCTGAAAAATAATCCATCTGCAGTTTGTTTTCATACAGCTCTTTTCTAGTCATAAACTCCCTCCTCCCACAGCCGAATTTCTAGGATATCTGCAACCTCTATCAACCTATATCCCTCGTTTGTCCTAATAGATAGAGTCTGAGGTGATAACTCTTTCACCACACCGATGATAGTCGCCTTCTGCCTCTTTTCCTTAACCACAAAGAATCCCTTTAGCTGGCTAATATAAAGCTGAGAAAGCAAGTGCAACTTCTCATCTGGAGTCAAATCCGTCGAAAAATCAACACGGCTTTTTTCTTCACTGAGCGAACTGGTGTGTTCTGAAAGGTAAAATCCCATCCACTTCTGCATACCTGGATCTTGATAATATCGCGCGGATTGAAAGGGTAAATAAGAACGATCAATCATTTTAATCCATCTAATCCTCCAGCAGAATGTCCCCCAATCAGCTTGCTTCTAGCAAGACTCCTAGAGGCTTCTTCCAGTGCATTGGCTCTTAAAAGGGAAGTGAAACCAAATTGTTCCCGAATGGAGTCAATGGCCGTCTGGAGCCTTTCTTCTTTTTCTAACTTGTCAACATCATCAAAGAGAGATATCAAACCAAAGTACTCATCCACAAATCCTGAATAGTTAACTCCGACACTTCTGACCGCTCCAGAAGTGTATTTGTTATGAAATAACTTCAAAACATAATTCGTTAAGACAGCTGTATTATTGGTCGGTTCGACCTTCATTTGTGTGTGAATAGACGACCTGACCTCCTGTTTAGAGAAACCGACATAGATAGAGACAAGGGTTGTTTTCTTGCCAGACCTTCTCAATCTAATAGCCACCTGCTCCGCCATTTCTCGAAGAATAATTTCAATATCCCGTAGCTTCACGTAGTCTCTCGGCAAGATTTGAGAATTCCCCAAGCCCTTGGATTTGGCTTTATAGGGCTTATGAACATTGCTCTCATCAATCCCGTTGGCATGAAACCACAAACGCAGACCAGCCTGACCCAGAACTTTCTTTAGCTGGTCGGGATTGCTGGTTGCCAATTCCTTGATGGAAAAAATCCCCAGAGCATGCAAGCGTTTCTCCATTCGCCTGCCAATCCCCCAAAAGTCTGTCATCTTGGGAATGGACCAGACCTTCTCTTCCACATCCTGGTAAGACCAGTTGGCCCTCATGGTCGGAGTGTGCTTGGCCTCATTATCCAGAGCCAACTTGGCCAGTAAAGGATTGGCATTTGACATGCCCACTGTAGAGTAGATCCCTGTCTGCCTCCAAATATCCCTCTGAATACGAGCAGAAAGCAGATCCAACTTGTCTTTACGGGATAGACTCTTATCTGGGATGAAATAGTTAAGCGAACTAGTCAAGTCAATAAAGCCCTCATCAATCGAGTAGGGATAAATATCATCTGGGCTGCCATAGTTTTGAAAGATTCGCTGGATTTTCATATTGACTGCGATGTATTCATCCATCCTAGGAGGCACAATCAAGGTCACCTGAGCCCAATCTTCGATGTAGCGAATATAGTCTGAGTCGGTCGGCAACCCTTGCTTTCGAGCATTGTAATAGGAAAATTTACGTGTTTTGATGTCAAAAGGCAAATCATAGGCCCGACCAACATTTGACTTGCCAAAAATCTTCTTAAACAAGGGAGAAGAGGCAAGGATAAGACCGGTCGAATTATCCGCGCGACTCATGACACAAAGTGAGGTCTTCAGCGGATGCAAGCCCCTTTTCACACACTCAACACTGGCATAAAAGGATTTCATATCGACAAAGGCAATGTCACTTTTGGGCTCTCTGGAATAATCAAAATAGCCCATAGGCTAGCCCTCCATTGGCACAAAGTTCCCAACAATAATCCCCACAATCCGAGGATCTTCCTCATAGGAGATAAAAATATCCTTGTATTTAGGATTGATAGAGACCAGACGCAAGCCATCTTCCTCTCGATAGACCCGTTTGATATAGGTCTGGTTGTTGCAAACCACTGCATAGACCGCCCCATCATAGTCAAATCCTGTCTCTCGAATCAGTGCCACTGAACCATTTTGATATTTAGGTTCCATAGAGTCCCCAGATACCCAGGATGCAAAATCATGGGCCAACTCCTCATTAAAGTAAACCGTATCAAAATTCTGATCATCGTAGACCGAAGCTCCGATTCCCGCAGACATGCGTTCGTAGACACGGTACTCGTAGAGACGCTCTGGCATAGATGTCACTTTCTGAGCCTGTTCCTCTTGAACCAGGTTGCGAGCATAGAGAACAACCTTCTCCTTCCCTTGCTTGGAGAGGCTATGGTAGAGACGGACAATCTCGATCTGAGTAAAATATCCTTTTGGTACTTTTAAAATATTCTCTAGCTGGAACACCTTCTCCTTGGACGGTTCCTTGACTCCACGTTCCCAAGCCGAGTAAGCCTGAAAACTAATCCCAAGTTGCTCTGCAATTTCCTTCTGTGTCAGTTTTAACTCTTTCCTCCGAGCCTTTAATTTTTCTGGCTGATACATACTTCACCTCCTATTATGATACTTTAATGGACATTATCTCCCTTAGAAAGACTAATCGATGCTTGAATCCAGATTTTTAAAACTCAACCAATATGGTTTAGTTTTATTATATAAAAAAAGTAGACAAATGTCCACTAGGAAAAGCAGAAACATCGTGAGTTTTATACTCAATGAAAATCAAAGAGCAAACTAGGAAACTAGCCGCAAGCTGTACTTGAGTACGGCAAGGCGACGTTGACGCGGTTTGAAGAGATTCTCGAAGAGTATTAATCAAACTAAAAGGACTTAGCCCTGTACCATACAGAACTAAATCCCATGAATAAATAATTGATCTAACTTTTAAAATTCCTACAGAAATTCCAGTTTTTCTCTATTTGATACCAGACATTAGTTTTTCAATACGTGGAACGTAGAAGAGTAAGATAATACCGAATACAATCGTAATTCCTCCAACAATTCCATAGTAAGCCACTTCAGTTTCGCTTGTATAAAATTTTACAATTTGAGCATTGATAGCTTGGGCAGCTGCATTACTCAAGAACCAGATAGACATCATTTGTGCTTGGAAAGATTTTGGTGCTAGCTTAGTAGTGACTGATAGACCAATAGGCGAAATCAACATTTCCCCCACAATCACAATAGCCCAACTCATAATCAACCAGAAAGGACTGACCTTAACATCTGTCCCAAAGAGCATCCCTGGTAACATCATCCACAAGAAGGATAGACCTGCTGCTAATAAACCGTAAGCAAATTTCTTAGAAGAGGACGGTTGCTTTTTACCCATTTTCCCCCACAACCATGCAAAAATCGGCACATAAATCATAATGAAAAGGGGATTGATACTTTGGAAAAAGCTAGATGGGAAATGAATCTGATTCCCAAATACATTAAAGTAAAGTCGAGTTTGATCATCCGCAAATAGAGCGAGAACAACAGACCCCTGCTCCTCAATAGACCAGAATAGTACTCCAGCTATAAATAAAGGAATGTAGGCAAATACTCGGGATCTCTCAGTAGCAGTTATTTTCTGACTAGATAAAATTTTGAAGAAATAGTAGATTGGAATGATTACCGCAATTACTGTAAAGATATTAACAATCATATCCACGTTAAATTGGTGAGTAAAGACTAAACCTATAACCACAAGAATAACCATGACAAGTGTAATCAGCAAGCGTTTAATCAAGGTCTGCCGGTCCTTCTGTGAAAGTGGATCAGTGGGGTAAAGACTTGATTCAGGCAGATATTTCTTCCCATCTAAAACATACTTCACCAGACCAAAGAACATCCCAATGGCAGCTAATGAGAAACCTAGATGGAAATTGACTTCCTGACCTAGATAACCTACTAAATAAGGGGCAACGAAGGCACCTAAGTTAATACCAAAGACAAAGATACTAAAACCTGCATCCCGTCTATCATCCTCTTTCTCATAAATTCCCCCCACCATATCTGAGATATTGGGTTTTAAAAATCCAGTACCAAAGATAATCAAGGCAATAGAGAGATAGAGAGCCACTTGTCCAAAAGGTGTTGCCAAAGCAATATGCCCTAGCATAATCAGAATCCCACCGTAAAAGACAGTTTTACGGCTTCCTAAAATACGGTCACTGACAAAACCACCGATAACCGAGGACAAAAATACCAGTGAGCCATAAATAGCCATAACCGATGCAGCCGTGGTCTTATCCATTCCCAATCCACCATCTTGCACACTATAGTACATATAGTAAAGTAGGATAGCTCGCATCCCATAGTAAGAAAAGCGTTCCCACATCTCTGTAAAGAAGAGGGTGGACAAGCCCATAGGATGTCCAAAAAATGTTTTCTGTTTTTCCATATATATTCTCCTTTAACGATATAATAATTCATTTTACAGAATTTTCAAACAAATGTCAAACAAATCCTGTTTATTTTAGAAAATTTTCTGAAAAAATCTATCGTCTCATACTTATACTCAATGAAAATCAAAAAGCAAACTAGGAAGCTAGCCGCAAGCTGTACTTGAGTACGGTAAGGCGACGCTGACGTGGTTTGAATTTGATTTTCGAAGAGTATTAATTCCACCATAAAAATTCATTTCAAACTAACTTCCACTTCGGTCAGGCAAGTGGAAGTTACGTTGAAAAATCACCTTTAAAAATTTGCTCTTGTTTAGTTTAAAAAATATTTCAAACCTTGAAACATACTTATCCTTTCCTCTTCAGTAAACAAAAAACATCCCTATGCCAAACTTGTAATTACTACAATACAAGCCAATAAGCATAGAGATGTAAAACTATTACACATTAAAAAATAATAATTAGTAATTAGTAATTAAAGAATAGAAATTGTGTACGAAATTTCTCAATTAGTTTTCGCTAGTAAATATCATTTCCAATAAACGCCCTCTCAATTCCTTATCCTGATGATGCAAGATATTCATTAACTCATGAGAATTTTTCGCATTGATGAATTGATTTAACAATCTATCTTTTAATTCATATGGAAGAGAAGCCGTCTTTAGTAGTCTAAAAACTTCATCATTTAGGGATAGCCTTTTATTATCTTTACATTCAAATCTAGCTGTATCATTCTTATTTGGCAATTCAATCATAGACACATTCGTTCCTTTAAAATGAATTCTATGCTTTCTATTACTTGGAAGGATACTAGAATCTCCTTGTAATGCCAACTCTACCATTCCCATTTCCCAATCGATTGATAATCTTGTTTTATATCTTTGACCATTTTGATCTTCAATCATTTCAAAAGAATGTTGCTTGCCTGGGAATACATACCAATCTACAACTTCAGGTAACTCAACACCCATATCTATCTCAGAACCAACCAAGGGAATGATTGCACCACTTTTTGCAAACACAGGTATCGTCGAAATGTCTCTATAAACACTCAACTTCACACCACCTGTATATTTTTTCTCTGAAAAGAAGTCATACCATTCACCTTCAGGGAACCATACATCTACTTTTGCAGATTGGAATGCCAAATCCATCTTTTCTACAATGGGAGCCACCATCAGTTCTGTTCCAAAAAAGTATTGATTTGGAACATTATAACTCTCATCACTCTCTGGGTAGAAATAATACATTGGGCTGATTAATGGGGCACCTTCCTCGTGTGTCTTTACATTCATAGTGTATAGATAGGGAATCATCTGATGTCTCAAACGAAGGTATTTCTTCATAATCTTAGATGTTGTTTCTGAAAAAAAACAAGGTTCTTTACTATTAAAGGGACTTCTAGAACTATGTAATCGAGTTATCGGACTAAAAACGCCAAACTGTAGCCATCTAGTTTGTAGCTCTTCGTCATAATCCCCCAGCATGTGTCCACCGATATCATGACTCCACCAACTATAACCGATATTAGATGCTGTCGCTGTAAAATAGGGTTGAAATCTTAAGGAATTCCAATTAATAATAGTGTCCCCTGAAAAACCAACAGGGTAGCGATGACTACCAGGACCTGCATATCTTGATAAAATCAAGCCACCTTCTGAATTTTTACAACTATCCTGATAATGATAATGGTTTAAAAGCCATAGTGGATCCAACATGCCTTGTGTCCCTTGTTGCCAGTCAATCCACCAAAAATCTACTCCCTGCTTTTCTAGCTCATAATGAACATCTTTAAAGTAGGCTTCCCTAAAAGAGGGATTAAAAAAATCAAAAATGGCAGGTTCTTCTAATTCTACATTTAACCCTAATCGTTTGGCGACTCGCGGGTAAGCTTCTTCATAAGCGCGTATACCATCAGCAGGATGGACATTTAAGGAAAGTTTTAACTTCCTATCATGAAGTTCTTGCAATAACTGTTCTGGATTAGGTATTAAGTTTTTATTCCAGCTATATCCTGTCCAGCCACTTCCAAAACGAGCTGGAATGTCAGTGATATGCCAATCCATATCTAAAACACCGATAGATAATGGAATTTTCTCTGTTTCAAATCTGTCTATTAAATCCAAGTATTCATCCGACGTATAAGGCCAATATCTACTCCACCAATTGCCTAAAGCATATCTTGGCAACAAAGGGGTTGAACCAGTCAAATGGTAAAAGTCTCTGATTGCTCCTCTATAATCATGCCCATAGGCAAAGAAATACAGGTCAATTTGATTTTCTCTCTCAATATAACCAGACTGTTCATCCCAAATAAATCCTTGAGAATCATCCAATAAGGCTATACCATTTCGGCTAATAATTCCATCTTCTAATGGGATTGCTCCATCTGCCTCATCCAGAGTCCGAGCTGTTCCTTTTAACGTTTCAATAGATTCACCAAAATACCAGCGACTACCATATACGGCAAAATTTCCTTTTAATTCTATAAATAAATTTTCGGCGTTAAATTCTCCTTTATTAAAGTGCAGATGAAAATAGTCCGTCATAATATCTAGTACGTTTGATGTCTCGATATAATCTAACGAAACTTGGCCAAAATCTCTATTATAGATAAGTTGTGTAGTCCTATCCTCAAAACTTCCAGTTTGAGAGTATTCTAGCCTTACTAACTTGTCTGTTAATACAGAGATTCGATAAAACTCTCCCTTAAAAATTTTCAATTTGTTTCCCTCCTTTTAGTAAATTTCTTTACCTTATCAAACATTTTATTTGTTATCGTTACATTCATCAATCCGCAAAAAGCAAATCCCCCAAATGTAAATACGTAAATAGCTGTTAAAACTCGTTCTGGACTACTAAAACTCATATACAGTACAGAAATATTAAATAAAACCAACATGATAGCTTGTATTGGATTTAAAATACAAATTAATACGCTATTTACAATACTATTTTTTAGATTATCTTTAAATAGACCAATATAGGGAAAAATAACACTCATCAAAAGTATTATAACAAATAAAAAGGGCAACACTAACAATAAGCTATACTCTGAAAATAAACTTGAATAGCCCCAAAGACAATAGTTCACATATAAAAGTAATTCTATTAGGAGGATAAACAACCAAATAAAAGTTGATTGTTTAAAATTTTGTCTAAAGATCCGAAAATAATGATAAGCAATATCGGTATCTTTACCTTTTAAAATACGATACCACATTGTCGTAAGAGAAGTTAGTGATGCCCCAATTGTAACTATTGGAATACAACTAACAATAAATAGAGTATTTAAAATAATTAAATCTGTCAAAAAAGTTAAAATTCTAACCAGTTTTCCATCTAATGAAAATAATTTTTGCATAATAGATATCTCCATAAAATCGATTGCCTTAACTCTATATTTTATAATGTCAGTTGTACAAAAATATTACCTAAATTATTTAAAAAACATTTCCAAATTTCTTTAAAAATTAGAATAAAGGAAGCGAGATAATCTGATGTCATCAGTCTCGCTTCCTGTAATTAGCTAGTCCCTTGTTCATACAACCAAGAGTTCATATAAAATATTACTCTTTTACTTCTTTTTGGTAACGATTATATGCTTCCTGTTGAATCTTCATAAATTCGTCCAATCCCATATTCTTAAGAGTTTCTTTGTATGAGTCCCATTCTTTTTCTATGCCACCTTCAACTACCCATTTAGATGCTTGTTGTTTGACATAAGATTCAATACTCACATAGATTGATGATAATTTGTTAAGTTCTTCTTGTGAATAAATCACATTAGGGTAAGCTGGTAACGCAAATTGTTTCAAATCTTGGTCCATCTTCAATTTCAATCCATCACCTTGTGTTTGATCGATTTCTACGCGACTATTGATATCATCGCTTACGTATTTAGGACCAAAATCTCGAAGTGAATTAATCCATGCCCATTCATCAGCTGATTTACCATCTTTAGGAGGTAACACTTTAAACTTATCACCATTCTTTTCAGTAGCTATTCCAAATGATCCATAGAAATTCTGAATACTTGCTTCATCTGTATATAATTTATCCAACCATTTCAATAATTTAGCAGGGTTTTTGCTCTTATTTGTAATCAAAATTTCATTTCGACCATAGTTGTAATGATCTGGATCAGAAAAGACATATTGTTTACCATCCATACCTTTTAAAGCAGGTAGAGCAATATATTCACTTGAATGTAAGCCAAACGTTGCATCTGCTGTCCAACCACTAGAAACACCTACTCTAGATACTCCCTTATCCATACGTTTTGCTACACTCATAGAGGTATCTTCTGTAAAGATTTCCGGATCAATCAAACCTTTTTTATAAGATTCGTGCATTGCTGCAATCCCTTGTTTATAACTTTCTTCTGTACGAAGGTAGACTGGTTTTCCATCTTTTACAGACATTTCATATGTATTATCTGCCCCTAAACGATTATTGAACGGAAGAATATATGAGAATGTTGGATCAAAGTTTCCTGCTCCGAATGGAATTTCATCAGAAGCGTCTCCATTTCCGTTCGCATCTTTATCCTTAAATTCTTGTAGTACTTTTACTAAATCATCATAAGTTTCTGGAACCTTTAATCCTAAATTATCCAGCCACTTTTTATTAATAAATAGCTGATTAGCTACAGTAGGACGCATCGGTAATTTTTTAGGTAGACTGTAGATATGACCATCTGGTGAAGTAATCATAGCTTTAATCTTAGGTTCTTTCTCCATAGCCTTAGTTAAATTTGGCATGTTTTCTTTGATTAAATCTTCCAATGGAATAAATAAAGATTGGTTCTGAGCAATTTCTGAATCTGTAAAAGCATTTGAACCTAAAAATGCATCTGGTAAATCTCCACTAGCAACCAACACAGATTTCTTATCTGCCCAATCTGCAGCTACAAGTGTATCCCATTTAACATCGATACCTGATTCTTTGGCAGAATCAGTTAGAAAACCTTTATGATAATCTTCCCCCCAGTCAGACCAACGAACAGTTGTGATTTTATAAGAATCTTCTCCAGACTTATCATCCTTATTCGCACTATTAGAATTTGCACAGGCTGTTAAGCCAGCAAGTGTAACTGTTCCTAAGAACAAATATGTAAATGATTTATTTTTCATGTTTTTCTCCTATTCTTTCAACGCGCCAATCATTACGCCTTGATTAAAATATTTTTGAACAAAGGGATATAGCAACATTATCGGAGCGGTTGAAATAACAATTGCTGCATATTTCATCATATCGGCTTTGATACGAAGATCTGATGCAACTTCTCCTGTTGCTTGCGATTGTAACATTTGATTACTAATTAGTAAACGTCGTAAAATTAATTGCAATGGTTGTAAATTTTCATTCGTTAAATAAATTAAAGCATTAAACCACGAATTCCAAATACCAACTGCAGTCCAAAGTCCAATAACTGCTATAATAGCTTTTGATAAAGGAACGACTATCTTAATAAAATAACGAATTGTACCACATCCATCAATTTGCGCAGCCTCCCACATCCCGTCTGGAATACTATTATTAAAGAAAGTTCTGGCAACAATAATATTGTATGATGAAACCGCAAAAGGGATTACCATTACCCAAAATGTATCAATTAGGCCAACATTCTTTACTGTTAAGTAGGTAGGAATCAAGCCACCTGATACGAACATAGGGATTATGTATAGAATACTCATCCATTTTCTACCAACTAATTCTTTTCTAGATAAAGCATAACCAGCTGGAATATTGACTACTAAAGCAACTAAGGTACCAACAACAGTATATAAAATGGTATTTAGATAGCTACGTAAGAATAAAGGTTGTTGAATAAGACGTAAATATCCATCTAATTTCCATTCTCTAGGAATAAACCATACCTTTCCATTTGCAACATCTGAAGGATTACTAAAAGATGCAATCACTACAAACCATAACGGATATACAATTAACAGGATAAGGAAAATTGCCAAACCATAGGTAACTATGTCAAATAATAATTCAGAGTTTGTTTTTCTTGATTTATGAAACCATCTCACCTTAAGCACTCCTTTCTTTAAAAAAGACCCGTTCTAGTATATCGTTTTGAGAACCAGTTGACAGATAGCAAAATTATTAGATTGACTACCGTATTAAATAACCCTATAGCGGTCGAATAACTATACTGGAAGTTCACCATACCAACTTTATAAACATAGGTAGAAATTATCTCACTTCCTGCTAAATTAAGAGGATTCTGTAATAGTAATACTTTCTCAAAACCTACACTCAACAAACTACCCGCTCTTAATATTAATAGAATCATAGCGGTCGGCAAAAGTAATGGTAATTCTATATGACGAATTTTTTGTAATCTAGAGGCACCATCCATAGTTGCAGCCTCATAATATGTAGGATCAATTGCAGAAAGAGCTGCTAGATAAATAATACTATCCCAACCAATATGTTGCCATACATCACTCCAAACATAAACACCTGCAAAACTACTAGGTTTTGATAAAAAATCTGGAATAGTGATTCCAACAGACTTAAATACATTCGCTAACAAACCACTAGTAGGAGATAAAAATAAGATAATCATCCCACACATAACCATTGTAGAGATAAAATGGGGTAAGTAAGTTGTCACTTGAAATATTTTTCTAAACTTCCCAACTCTTAACTGATTACTAATTATAGCTAGTATAATAGGTAAGGGGAATCCTACTACAATACTATAAAGTGAAATTTTTAATGTATTGAACATAGTTGTCCCGAATTGGAATGATGAGAAAAATTGAGTAAAGTACTTAAATCCTACCCACTGACTAGCAAAGATACCATTGGCTGGTGAATAGTCTTTAAATGCAATAATTAGTCCCAACATGGGAATATAGGAAAATAAAATTAATAGCAATATTGAAGGAAAAAGTAATATATATAACGGAATACTATGCTTTAATTTTATTTTATGAAGCTGAGATGCTACTTTCATTTTTTTCCTCCTATCTGATTTTCTACGATTATTTTACACCATATAGAATTCCCTTAATATAACTTTTTGGACTAGGTTTATCAATTTTTCAGTTTATCATTTCTGAGAACTATTACTTTTCCGACATCTTGATAAAACATATCTGTTTTGTACATGATATCATATTTTCAAAGTGATATAATTTAAATACGAGGCTAGTATATGAAATTAAATCGCGAGTTATCAAAAAAACATTCTATTCATTTTTTCTTTAAACTCCTACTTGTGCTACTATTGATAAATATTTTAATCAATATTGCTATGAGTAACATAACCAGAAATTTTATTAAAAACCAAAATATAGTACACTTACGTAGTTCAATTGAAATTTATGCTGACTCTGTTAATGAAAAATTACATTCTGCAGAGAGGTTTATGTATTCAACAATAACACACAGTGAAGATTTGGAAAAATTAAATCATGTACAAAAATTTTTAAACTATCAAGAAAGTCTAAAAAAAGTTCAAACTAGTTTTACAGAGTTTGAATATCAAAATGAAACCCATATGACATTCTTATTGGAAACAGATGCTACTAAACATTTTATCAATGTTTCCAATCTTTATATTCCATATGAAGATTATCTACTATTAAAATCAAATCTAAAATCATTGCGTAGTGATATAAGTGACCGTAAATGGAAAAATGTAACTACTAAAAACAGCGAATACTTAGTTAAATCTGTTCATTACGAAGGAAAAATCATTTATGCCGTCATATCTTCAGAAGATATCCTAAAACCTCTAAGAAAACTCAATATTGGAAATAATGGTAAACTTTCCCTAAAAGAGCCTAACAATATACCCTCCGAAAACTACCTGATTCATGCTCAAAATGAAAAAACGCATTTACCTTTCGATATTTATGTTTTAGTCGATTATGCCGAAGTCTTTAGAAATATCACACTCTTAGAAGTATTTTTATCAGCCGTTCCTATCATTATCACCATTTTATCAATCATCATTATCCTGTATATTCGTCAGTGGATGATTAAACCTATAACAAGACTCACTGAACGACTCTCTCAACTCGGGGACTCCATCCCCCCTTCTGAATTTTTTATATCTGAAGGTATACTAGAAATTGATAAGGCAAATGATAAACTTAATAAAGTAATATTTGACATGCAAGAATTAAAAATACGGGAATACCATTCACAACTAGAACTTAAGAAGATAGAACTTAATTATCTTAAGAACCAAATTCGTCCGCATTTCTACTTAAATATGTTATCAATGATTCATAGTATGCTTCAAACAAAAAACTACAAGGAAATTGAAGAGTTAACTATCCTAACTTCAAATTATCTCCGTCATTTATTTATGGCTAATCAAGATTTTTCAGAACTTAAAGATGAAGTTCAGCATATTAAAGATTATTTAGAAATACAACGAATTCGATATGGAAGTAGCATCTACTTTTCACTAAACTACAATGATGACCTACAAAATACTCTTGTTCCATCGTTACTTTTACAAACATTTATTGAAAACACAATCAAACACGGTTTTTCATTTCAGGATTTATTTACAATTTTGCTATCGATAAAAAAAGTAAAAACTGAGAACTCAGATTATATTCAGATTTGTATCGAGGATAATGGTCCAGGTTTCTCTGAAGAAATTTTATCAAAACTAAATCAGAAACAGTCTCTAATAACAGAAGATGGACATCATATTGGGATCACAAACACCATCGAACGTTTAAATCTTCTCTATCCTAATGACTATAGTATTGCATTTGAAAATAATGAAGAAGGTGGGGCTAAAATTCTTTTACTCATTCCATACAAGATTATAGATGGAGGTTATAATGAACATTTTATTAGTTGATGACGATCGCTTTATCATTGAGGCTTTACGAGAGAAAATAAATTGGGATAAACTACACATTGACATTGTTTATGTTGCCTATAGCCTCACTCAAGCTCAAAATATTATTAGAGAGCATCCTATTGATCTCATGATAAGCGATATAGAAATGCCTCAAGGCAGCGGCCTCGAACTCTTATCTTGGATTAGAAATGAAAAATATGATATAAAAACAATTTTTTTAACCAATTACGCCGACTTCAACTATGCTCAAAAAGCAATTGAATTGCAAAGCTTTGAATACTATCTAAAACCCATTAACTTTGAAAAATTAGAATTTATTATTCAAAAAGCCATTAGTAAAATTGAGAATCATAACTTAAACGGAAAAAATGATGCACTTTTACAAATAGAAGATAACTTCTGGTATGATTACCTTAGAAAACCTCAAATTTCTCGCATTGATGAGCTAGAAAATATAGCAAGCAAACAAGATTTTATTCTTCAAAAACACCAGTATTTTTTTCTTGCAGTTTTAACAATCAATCTTAATGAAGAAGATTATTCTGCAGAAACTCCATCATGGACTTCTCAACTAAAAAGAGAACTTCAAAGAATTTCACAACCTTCTTATAAGCTGATAAGTCTATTCAAAATGGAAAGCCAGGTTGATCAATATGTTTGTCTCTTTAGAGTAGACTCATCCAAACGTAGTGACAAATTGGCATATGAGATTCATTCTCAAATTTCCAATAACTTTAGTAAATACTCAAACATTATATATAAGAGTTGCCATAAAATATCCGATATTTTATTTCATACCAAAGAACTCTACACTTATAATGAACAATATGTTTCTTATTGGAATACTATTACATGTGTTCCACATAGTTTTCCAACTTCCTTTAAAACAGAAACTCTTTCAATTACTTTTTTAGATAGCTTAAGTGAATACGAATTAAGAGAAAAAATTAATTCACTTGCCTATAATTCTCAAATTCCTACTTTCACACTACAACAAATTTTACTAGATTGGACTCAACAAATAGGAATATATCTAGATCAAAATGGAATTTCAGCTCATAAATTATTCCAAAACAGCACTCATGATTTCCTATTCCAACGACGCTTTCATTCAATTGAATCTTTTCAGGATTACTTTGATTATTACTGGTCACATGCTAAGAAATTTGCAACAAACCTTGAAAACCAAAAAAATAGTATTCAACGCATTGTCGAATACATAGATCATCACTACTATGAAGATATAAATCGTTCTATATTAGCAGATATGGTTTATCTCAGTGCAGATCATTTAGCTAGAATTTTTAAAAAAGAAACTGGAGAAACTCTTGTTAAATATATAACGGATAAGCGCATTAATGCTGCTAAATCTCTCCTATCTCAAACAAATATCTCGATATCACAAGTATCCTGTCAAGTAGGGTATGATAATTATTCTTACTTTACTAAAATTTTTAAGCAAAGGACTGGACTTTCTCCTGGAGATTACCGTAAAACATATCAATTAAAATGTCGCACTAAAATGATTGAAAAATGATTGAAACTGTGTTATAATGTATATGTAATTTTTAGAAAAGAGGTACTAACTATGGAAAACCTAGTAGTTTCAATCTTTAACACTGAAAGCGAAGCTTATCAGTCCTTTGCGGATTTGAAGGCTTTCCGCCAAACTCAGACGACCAAGGTTGCTCAAATCGCCTTGGTCAAAAATGAAAACGGTCATATCGTTGAAAAAGAACGCTATGACTTTGAAGATTCAACGACGGATGCAGCCCTAAAAGGTGGCTTGCTCGGTGCAGTTATCGGGCTTTTGGGTGGTCCTATCGGCGTCTTGTTTGGTTATGGTATGGGTAGGCTCTATGGTTTGGCTGCTGGTGATACCGTTGATACGGCAGAAGCTGGCTTGATTGACGTTGTGTCTCAAAAATTGATCGACGGCGAAACAGCCGTTGTCGCCTTGGTGCAAGAAAACAACGAAGCAGTCATCGATGCTTACTTCACCAAGTACGACACCCAAATCGTGCGTTGGGATGTAGCAACCGTCGTAGCTGAAGTTGAAGCAGCCCTGCAAGTCCAAGAAGACCTCTACAACCAAGCGCGTGCGCAAATGAAGGCTGAACGTAAAGCAGATCGCAAGGCCAAACTTGAAGAGTTCAAGGCAAACATCAAATCAAAATTTGATAAATTGAAAGCCTAACGTCTAAGCGTCTCATAAATTTAAATGTGACTGAGACACCATTTAAAATTTATGTGCGTCGGATTCTCACAGTTAAATAATTGCGTTGACAAATCCGTTACAGCCGTTCTTCCATTCTTTGAAAAGAGTGTTTAATAGACAAGAAATCTGGACTAGTATTGGTCTGGATTTTTTTGTGAATATAGAGGTCATAGCTTTTTGACTATGCTTTGTTATAATTAGAAAGATTTTAAGTTTTATCAAGATGAAATCAGTCAGACGCAGGCACCCTGAACTAGCACCAGCTTCCCCACACAACTAAGACATACTGGTGCGACACTCGCAAAACAAGCTGGGGTTTCTCTTGAAGCCTTCTCAGAAGCTCTTACTCATAGTGATAAAGAGATTACAAAAACTTACGTTAATATCAAAGATAAAGTCAATCAGACTGTAGGTGATATTGCTTTTCGTAGTTTAAAAAATTGATGGGGTGAATATGGGGTGAATTTTGGGGTGAACTTTGATTTTTTGAAACAAAAAAGACATCCAAGAAATAATTCTTGAATGTCTGTAAACGTTGATATAATCGTATTGATTAACGTTTTGAGAATTGTGATGCTTTACGAGCTTTCTTAAGACCTGGTTTCTTACGTTCAACTTTACGTGAGTCACGTGTAAGAAGTCCTGCGCGTTTCAATGAATCGCGGAAGTCTGGGTCTACTTGAAGAAGGGCACGAGCGATACCGTGACGGATAGCTCCTGATTGACCAGCGTATCCACCACCTACAACGTTAACGAAAACATCGTATGAACCTGCAGTTGAAGTAACTGCGAATGGTTGGTTGATTACAAGACGAAGGTCAGCGTGTGGGATGTACTCTTCAACATCTTTTTTGTTAACAGTGATTTTACCAGTTCCTGGAACAAGGCGAACGCGTGCAACAGCGTTTTTACGACGTCCAGTACCTGCATATTGTGCTTGTGACATACTTTATTGTTCCTTTCCTTAGATAAGTCCTGAAATATCAAGAACTTCTGGTTGTTGTGCAGCGTGAGTGTGCTCAGCTCCAACAAATACTTTCAACTTCATACCTTGAGCGCGTCCAAGTGTATTGTGTGGAAGCATACCTTTAACTGATTTCTCGATCAAACGTACTGCATTTTTAGAACGAAGTTCACCTGCAGAGATTTGTTTCAATCCACCTGGGTGGTTTGAGTGAGTGTAGTAGATTTTATCAGTTGCTTTTTTACCAGTCAATTTAACTTTTTCAGCATTGATAACAATCACAAAGTCACCTGTATCAGTGTGTGGTGTAAATGTTGGTTTGTTTTTTCCGCGAAGTACGCTAGCAACTACTGCAGAAAGACGTCCAAGTGGTACATCAGTTGCGTCAACTACGTACCATTTACGTTCAACTTGGCCTGGTTTAGCCATAAATGTTGTTTTGTTCATGATTTCTCCTATATATAGTTCGATTTTTGTTTACGGTGATGGGTGTTCCTTCCCATCGAAAAGTATTTGGAAGGTTCCGGGGCCTTTCAAATGGGGTAAACAATACCGCCTACTATCATACCAAATTTCACCCCTAAAAGTCAATAGATATGAAAAATATTTTTCTAAATTCCACTCTTTTTGTCTCTAAAAAACCTCGCTTTCGCGAGGCTCTTCTATTTATAAGATAAGGCACGTTTAAAGGTTTTCCAAGGACCTAAATCATCTGTCTGCAAAACGAGACTAGCATACATACGTCCGATAAAGACTGTTGCAGTTACTGCAAAAGCAATCGTAATAGCAAGCGAAATCCAAGCTTCTAACCCATTTGCATAGCCATTAATGGCTCTAAATGGCATGAAGAAGGTCGAAATAAAGGGAATATATGAACCAATCTTCAAGATGAGATTGTCACCAGCTGCACCTAGAGCTGTCACTCCAAAAAAACCACCTATAATCAAAATCATCAAAGGCGACAAGGCTTTTCCTGAGTCCTCAGGACGAGAAACCATAGAACCTAGGAAGGCTGCTAAAACAACGTACATAAAGAGGCTAACCAAGACAAACAATAAGGTGTTGAGCGAGAAAGCCTCTCCTATATGGTTTAAAATACCAGATTGTGCCAAGATTGGTAGGTCTTTAAAGAGAAGAATGGCAGCAAGTCCACCCACGACGTAAATGCCAATATGGGTCAAAATCACAAGAAGCAGAGCTAGCATGCGAGCGTAGAAATAATGACTAGCTCGGATACTAGAGAAGACCACCTCCATAATTTTGGTTCCTTTCTCGCTAGCCACTTCCTGAGCAGTGACACTAGCATAGGTAATCAAAATCATATAAAGAAATAAACCAAGCCCTGCGGCCGCAAAGGTTTGAATCATTTTTTTATTTTCCTTGGATTCATCAATTTTCTCCGTAAAGTTAACTGTTTGTTCCAAGCGTTTTTCCTGTTCTTGTGACAAATTGGCTGCCGAACGATTGAGTTGATCTTGAAGCTCATTTAACTTGCTCGTTACTCCTAGCTTAATAGCAATCTCAAGGGAAGTTTCACCGTGATAAACTGCCTTCAAGACACTATCCTCTTGGTCAATGGTCAGATAGCCTTTTAATTTTTCATCCTTGATAGCAGCTTGGGCACTGGCTTCATCCTGATAATCAAAATTGAGACCATTGGTAGATTTAAGACTGTCTGTCACAGCTGGAACAGTGCTGACTACTGCTATCTTGCCACTCTGAGCCATAGAAGATCCTTGGAGATAGCCAATTCCTACAGATAAGGCTAAAAAGAGGAACGGCGAAATCACCATAAAGAAGAAACTCCACGATTTGACATGTCGAAGATAGGTTTCCTTCATTACAACCCACATATTTCTCATACTTCCACCCCTGATTCTAGTTTAAAGATTTCATCAATTGTTGGCGCTTGCTGGTCAAAGGTTGCGATGTATTGCCCCTGAGTCAAGATTGGGAAGAGTTCCCTTCCAGCGCTCTCATCCTCTAAGATCAATTTCCAACTGCCTTGTTTGGTCAAACTTACCTGCTTGACATGAGGAAGATTTTCCAATTCTTCCTTGCTTCGTTCACTTGAAACAAAGAGACGCGTTTTCCCGTATTGATTGCGGACATCCTGAACTGGTCCATGCAAGACCACACGGCCATCTCGAATCATGAGAATATCGTCACAAAGCTCCTCGACGTTGGTCATGACATGGTCAGAAAAGATAATGGTTGCCCCACGTTCTTTTTCCTGAAAAATGACTTGCTTGAGCAATTCTGTATTGACCGGGTCCAATCCACTGAAAGGCTCATCCAAGATAATCAAGTCTGGCTCATGAATCAGAGTAATAATGAGCTGAATCTTCTGCTGATTTCCTTTTGACAGACTCTTGATTTTATCAGTCAGCTTCCCTTTCACTTCCAACCTCTTCATCCATTGAGGGAGTTTTTCCTTGATCTCCTTGGCATCCATACCTTTTAGAGTCGCCAAGTAACGAACTTGTTCAAGGACTGTCAATTTAGGCATGAGGCTGCGTTCTTCAGGCAGATAGCCAATCCGAGCGTAGGTCTCTTGTCGAATATCCTGATTATCCAGACTAATTTCTCCTTGGTATTCTAAAAACTTCAAAATACTGTGGAAAATCGTTGTCTTCCCAGCACCGTTTTTCCCGACTAATCCCAAAATACGACCTGGTCGCGCTTGAAAGTCAATACCAAACAAAACTTGCTTAGGTCCAAAACTTTTCTCTAGACTTCTTACTTCTAGCATCTTTCACCTCCGAAATGTCTTGCACTCATTATACTCCTTTTTGATAGCCTTTACAATAATTTCTGTCCATTTTTATAAGGCTAATGCTATGTAAAATATGGCATGGAGCGTTTTTAGTGATAAATCCATTATACCGTGGTAAACTCCAATTTATCTTCTCTGTTCCTCAACTGTCTATTTTTGATCCTGAATTGTTATTTAAAAAGCAAAAATCCACCCCGAAGGATGGATTGATACTTTAACGCACTTCTGCATTGACTTTTTCTTCGAGAGACGCTTGGATTTTTTCCATGTAGCGTGCGACTTCTTCGTCCGTTAAGCTGTCTTCTGGATTTTGGAAAGTCAAGCTATAAGCCATTGACTTCATACCAAGTCCCAATTTCTCACCTGAGAAGACGTCAAAGAGTTTGATATCTGTCAAACGTTTCACGCCGGCAGCTTGGATCGCGTCCACAACTTCTTGGTGAGTCACTTCTGCCTTGAGAAGGAGGGCAACGTCACGGCTAACTGCTGGGAATTTTGTGATTTCCACAAATGGAGTAGCTGGTTTAAGGGCAGTTTCGATGGCTGAAAGGTTGAGCTCAGCCACATACGTTTCTGGAATATCGTAGGCCTTAGCAGTGACTGGGTGTACTTGACCAAGGAAACCAAGAACTTGGTCACCGAGTGAAATCATAGCGGTACGACCTGGGTGAAGGCTAGCGATTTCAGATGTTGCCGTATAGGTCACTTCTAGTCCCAAGCGAGTAAATAATGCTTCAAGGATTCCTTTAGCATAGAAGAAATCAACTGGAACTGCTGCTGTTTGGAAATCTTTTTCAGCAACCAAGCCTGTCAAGGCAAAGGCAAAGCTATTAATCTCATTTGGAAGTTCTTCTTTTGGATTGCCTGTTTGTTCAAAGACTTTTCCGATCTCGTAAAGTGCCAAGTTTTTGTTCTTACGAGCCACATTGTAAGCAACTGTATCAAGGATACCAGAAATCATATTTTGACGGAGGACAGAACGGTCCACTGTCATTGGCCACATAAGTTCCGTAAGGTTACTTGGTTGAGCTGTGAACTCAACTGCTTTTTCAGGAGTTGTTAGAGCGTAGGTGATGATTTCTGTCAAACCTGCCCCTTCAGCAATGGTACGAACTTGGCGGCGAAGTTTTTGTGTCGCAGTCAATTCACCTGCTGTACCATCGTCTTTTGGAAGGCTGGTTGGCAAGCGGTCATATCCATAGATACGAGCAATTTCTTCAAAGAGATCTGCCTCGATTGTGATATCCCAACGACGACGTGGGACGCTGACTGTAAAGCTGTCTGCATTTCCAGAAAGACCAAAGCCAAGACGGCGGAAGACGTCTTCTACATCCGCGTAAGAAAGTTCTGTACCAAGGACACGGTTAACATCATCAAGAGTTGAAGAAACTTCCACATCAGAGGTATCAAGCTCACCCGCTGAAACGATGCCTTTGCGCACCGTCGCACCTGCAAGTTCTGCAAGTTCTGCAATCATGCTAGCCGCCGCATCAAGAGCTTCGTTAACAGTTGCCACATTGATACCCTTTTCAAAGCGAGAAGATGACTCAGAACGAAGGTTAAGACGACCGCTGGTCTTACGGATTGATTTTCCGTTGAAGACTGCAGCTTCAAGGACGACACAACTAGATTTCTCAGAGATTTCTGTTGCTTGACCGCCCATGACACCTGCAAGGGCTACTGGCTTGTCTGCGACAGTGATGACTAGGTCATTTGTTTCCAAGTCACGTTCTTCACCATCCAAGGTCACTAATTTTTCACCAGCACGCGCTTCACGCACACGGATGTCACTCCCTTCAAAGGTATCCAAGTCAAAGGCGTGCATTGGTTGACCAAAGTAGAGAAGGATGTAGTTGGTCACGTCCACTACGTTATTGATAGGACGGATTCCTTCGTTCATGAGAAGGTTTTGCAACCATTGTGGACTTGGTGCGATAGTCACATTGTCCAAGATACGAGCTGCATAGTAAGGCGCCTTGTCTGTCTCAATGCTGACAGAAAGAGCATCTGCTGCAGCTTGGTCAGTTTCTGAAAGAGTAAATTCTTTAAAGTTGACTGCCTTATCATAGATAGCTGCTACTTCGTGAGCCACTCCACGCATAGAAAGAGCGTCCGCACGGTTAGGGGTAATTGAAAGTTCGATAATTTCATCATCCAAATCTAGATATGAGAAGACTTCCTCACCTGGAACGGCATTTTCTGGCAAGATTTGGATGCCATCTGCAAATTCCTTAGGCACAACTGAGTCAGAAATTCCCAATTCGCCAAGCGAACAGATCATTCCAAGTGACTCTAAACCACGGATTTTTCCTTTTTTGATTTTGTAGTTGTCAGCGATGCGAGCTCCTGGAAGAGCCACCATAACCTTGATACCAGCACGCACATTTGGGGCACCACAGACGATCTGACGGGCTTCTTCTTCGCCAACGTTAACCTGACAAACATGGAGGTGAGTTTCTGGCACATCTTCGCAAGACAAGACCTCACCGACGACAATTTTTGAGAGACCAGCAGCAGGTGATTCGACACCTTCTACCTCGATCCCTGTAGTTGACATTTTTTCAGCCAACTCTTGTGATGGCACATCAATGTCCACCAATTCTTTTAACCATTTATAAGATACAAGCATAATTTAGTTTTCCAGAATGACAGTTGCCACTCTAGTTCTTTTCCTTTCCTATCATTTCAATAGAAGAATCATCTTCTTACCTTAATTTCTTTCTCAGTAACCAATCCGTATCTACTTTTTGACCAACCATAAAATGATGTTGGCTAAATTTTTCAAAACCATATCGATTATAAAACGCTTGAGCTTTTGTATTATGCTCCCAAACACCTAACCAAGCCCAGGAAAAACCATTTTTTTCGGCAAGTTCCAGAGCGAATTCAAACAGTTGCTTACCGAGTCCAAATCCTTGGAATTTTTGTAGCACATAGAGGCGTTGAATTTCAAAAACATCCTCTAATTCTCTCTCAGTCTGAGCACTTCCCCAGTTGACTTTGAGAAAACCAGCTATCACCTCTTCATGCATAATGAAATAGGTTTCGGATTCTGGATTTTCCAACTCAGCTGACAAAACTCTCAGACTATAAGCCTCTTCAAAGTATTCCTGTAACTGCTCTTCCGTATTATCATGAGCAAACGTTTCACGAAAGGTTTGTTTGGCAATTTTAGCCAACACCTCAACATCTGCCATTTCTACTTTTCTAATCATTATTTAAACTGTTCTGAGAAACGGACATCTCCTTGGTAGAATCCACGGATATCGTTGATTCCGTAACGAAGCATAGCTACACGCTCTTGACCAAGACCAAAAGCAAATCCAGAGTAAACAGTCGCATCGATACCACTCATTTCAAGGACACGTGGGTGAACCATACCGGCACCCATAATTTCGATCCAACCTGTTTTCTTACATACGTTACAGCCTTCTCCACCACACTTGAAGCAAGAAACATCCACCTCAACAGATGGCTCTGTGAATGGGAAGTAAGATGGACGCAGACGGATCTGACGCTCTTCACCGAACATTTTTTGCACAATCAATTGAAGTGTTCCTTGAAGGTCTGCCATAGAGATATTTTTCCCAACAACCAAACCTTCGATTTGGTGGAATTGGTGACTGTGAGTCGCATCGTCCGTATCACGACGGAAGACACGCCCTGGCGAGATCATCTTCAAAGGACCTTTAGAGAAATCATGGGCATCCATGGCACGCGCCTGCACTGGAGACGTGTGAGTACGGAGTAAGATTTCTTCTGTGATATAGAATGTGTCCTGCATATCACGGGCTGGGTGGTCTTTGGGAAGGTTCATACGTTCAAAGTTATAGTAGTCTTGCTCCACTTCAAAACCATCCACGACTTGGTAACCCATCCCAATGAAAATATCTTCGATTTCTTCACTGGTTTGTGTCAAAACGTGACGGTGACCAGTCGCAACAGGACGCCCTGGAAGTGTCACATCAATGCTCTCGCTAGCCAATTGAGCTGCAACTTTCTTTTCTTCCAAAAGCTTAGCTGTTTCTTCAAAGGCTGCTGTTAAGACATCACGAGCTTCATTAACGTGTTTTCCGATAATCGGGCGTATTTCAGCAGAGACATCTTTCATCCCTTTGAGGATTTCAGTAAGAGACCCCTTTTTACCAAGGACAGAGACGCGCAAATCTTGCATCTCTTTTTCATTTTCAGCAGTAATCTGCTTCAAGCTAGCCAGCGTTTCTTCACGAAGCGCTTTTAATTGTTCTTTAATAGTTGACATAATTCCTCCATCAGTCTCTCGTAGATAAAAAGAAAACCACATGCCAAAAACTCCACTCGGAGCGTTGACACGCGGTACCATCCGTTTTCATCTGACAAGTCAGACCTTCATTTCTAAATCCATGCACAAGTGAATTCACCCAGCTTTCATATAGAGAGCTTACAGTCACGGCTCTCCTCCCTGATATACTTCCCTTGAGTTACTAGTCTTGCAGATTTCTATTCAATTACTACTTAGTTTATCAGATTTTTAGTTAAAAAACAAGTTAGATTAGACTAATTTCAGTATAAAACTCATTCCTTTTTCTGTTGCTCCATTTTCCACAAATCCAAGCGACTTGAAACACCTCCTAGAAACATGATTGTAGGTGTAGATTTCCTTGACTCTCAATTCTTTCCATCCTTTTACTCGAGCCAATTCAATCAAAGCACTTAGGATCTTTTTTCCAAGTCCTCGATGTTGGTAAGCGGGATTTCCAATCACAATGGGGAGATTGTCCTGAGATAGTGTAACATCCCCAATTGGAAACCATTCTCCCTTCTCCTTGACTTCAATCCAAAAAAGCTCTCCATGCTGATCCAAATAGGAATACATGGCTTCCAAAGTTTCTTGACTATAAGGAAGCTTCACCCCATCTACGAGGTGAACCAAGTTCACATCCTGATACCAAGCAAAAGCTTCTTCACAATGATTGACCTTATAATAAGGAACAATACGCAGTGCATTATCTATTTGTAAAATCCGTTTCATCTGCTTTACTTTTCCACAAAATAGTTGCTGCTTGATTAAAACCATCACACCAGTTATACCATTTTGCTTCATACTCATCTTGAGCTAAGATATGATTTTTTAAATCCAGAACAGAGTAAATCATTCTTTCCTCACAAGCTTGCGCATAGAGATGATATAGATCATCACCACCATCTCTATCCCACTCAGCAGAAATCGTATCCTGACCTGCCAATAAAGCCTGATAAGCCCTGTGATGTCCATCTGTAATCAACAAGCAATCTCCGAACGCAAGAATACTAATTGGATCAACATTGTTTAATTCT
Organism: Streptococcus mitis; assembly: GCF_047463435.1. Classification (GTDB taxonomy): domain Bacteria; phylum Bacillota; class Bacilli; order Lactobacillales; family Streptococcaceae; genus Streptococcus; species Streptococcus mitis_DS. The sequence goes on from NZ_JASHDW010000007.1 coordinate 87,746, forward strand.
ACAGACTGATAAAGTGTCTGGAGGCCTGCTAGTTTCTTTTCTGATAAGTATAGTTGAGTCGGATGGAGAGCTTTTATGTTGACTTTCATTTCTTTCTCCTCAAGAGAATTTGATATTCACTTCTGCTTACCTTTAAATCGCCATTGGAAGCGGAGCTTGTCATAGAAGGGAAACTCGATAAACAAGACTCCCAAGCCCACACAGAGACTGGCAAGGACATCTGATGGGTAATGAACTCCCAGATAGACCCTTGATACCAGCACACTGACTAGGTAGAGAACAAGGACAATTTGCATGATTTTTCTCCAGACTGGATCTTTCATCCGTTGACTGAGAATGACAATCAGAGAACCGACCATCAAGGTTACAGCCAGAGAATGACCGCTTGGAAAGGAAAATCCCTTCTCCTCTACCAAGTGTAAAATAGCTGGTCGTGGGCGCTGATAGATATTTTTAAAGGTCACGATTAAAAGACCTGCCAAAGCTAGATTTCCCAGCATGAAGAAACTTTCTATCTTCCACCGCTTATGATAAAAGACAAAAGCTGTAATGACAACCCAAGTGATAATCACTGGAATATCAATCAAGCGTGTGATGGCCCTAAAAAGAATAGTCAAGTAATCTGGCAAGTCTCCTCGAACGGCAGTCTGAATCGGTTGGTCAAAACCGACCAGCGTTTCAGGGTAAAATTTGACCATGTAGCCAAGAATAACGAAAAGTAAAAGGGCAAAACTGCCCTTCATTAAAAATGTTTGTTTATCTTTCATAATGTTTTAAGGTTGGTTTCAAAAGGACGTACAACAACCAGAATGAAACGGAAAAGATTACACCCTCAATCAAGTTAAAAGGTAATACCATGGTCATTAGGTAGTTGGAAAGTCCCAAAATTTTTCCAATATCAAAGTTAGCAAACTTAGCGTACAGAGGAACAGCATAAACATAGTTGAGAACCAACATAGCCACGGTTAAACCAATAGTTCCAGCTAGAGAGCCTAGTAGGAAACGAAGGGTTGTCCGTTCCTTTTTCCAAATCAAAGCAAATACGATGACAAAAACTCCTAAAGCTACGATATTCATTGGCAAGCCAATGTAAGTATTCACTCCCTGGCTGTTAAGAAGCAATTTCAATAGTGAGCGAAGCAAGAGAATTCCTAGAGCAGCAGGCAAATCCATGACCACCAGACCCACAAGGACTGGCAAGATACTAAATTCGATCTTGAGGAAGGACGCCGCTGGCAAAAGCGGAAAGTCAAAGTACATCAGCACAAATGAGATGGCTGATAAAATCGCAATGGTCGAAAGTCGACGTGTGTTTGTCATAACAGGTTCCTCCAATTTTCTATAAAATCAGAAGAAGTTAGAAAGGATTCCTCTATCTATTCTCACTTTTTATATCCCAAAAGTCCCCTCTCACTCTATTAAGGAAATTCAAGCAAGCGGTTACAGTTTAGCTATAAATCTATCAGAACAGACAAAGCTATTCTTTCGTCTTCTCCCATCCAGACTATACTGTCGGTTGTGGAATCTCACCACATCAGCTTGCGCTCGCGGACTTATTTGGCTAAGATATTTTAGATTTATCTAGGCGTCGCAGTCGAAGATAATACTTAAAGTATATCGAGACAAGACAACGACGAGAAAGCTAAAATAGCTAGTCAAATTTACCGCCGGTCGGGAATCACACCCTGCCCTGAAGACTCTTTTATCATAACAAAAAACGCTTGCAAGCGCAAGCATTTTGTTCATTTTCATTTTCATTTTTTATTTCAATTTATCCACTTCATAGGTATGAACAAGCTCAAGACCTGCAAAGTTCTGCTGGCGAAGAGCCTCATAGACAATCATGCAGACGGTATTAGACACATTAAGACTGCGGACATGTTCATCATTCATAGGAATACGAAGAGCCTTCTCAGGATGTTCGCGCATAAAGTCTTCAGGTAAACCCTTGTCTTCACGTCCAAAAAGAAAATAATGGTCCTCGTCAGTCGATAAATCCACATCAGAATACACTTTCTCAGCGAATTTAGAAATCAGGTAGAGTTTGCCCTTCATCTGAGACATGAAATCCTCCAAACTCTCGTAAAAATAAATCTCTAGCTTATCCCAATAATCCAACCCCGCCCGCTTCATCTTGCGATCATCGATAGGAAAGCCCATTGGCTTGATGATGTGGAGGGGAGAATTGGTCGCAGCGCAAGTACGCGCGATATTGCCTGTATTTTGTGGAATTTGAGGTTCAAATAATACAATGTGATTTGTCATGACTTGCTTCCTTTCACCATTGCAAAAAAATAGCCACACTGCCCGGAGTCAAGCTCAGCAAACAGCGTGGTTAAGGCATCGTTAACTTACCTCACAACAGGTTTGAAGTAAATCAGCGAAACTACTTTCTTAGTATAACACTTTCAGAATCATTGTCAATAGAAACGACTTGATTTTTTCAATTTTTTCAAGCTATTTCCAAGGGTTGTAAAATCGTCCCTGATTCTGCAAGATAAGTAGTAAACTAGCTACTAAAAACAAGGTTGCCAAGAGCAAGGTAAGATAGTCTCCTTTTTTCAAGGCCTGATAACTATACCAAGTGCGTTTTTTCTCTTTCCCAAAGCGGCGAAGTTCCATGGCGGTCGCAATGGTATCAATCCGTTCTAGCGAGCTAAAAATCAAGGGAGTGATAATGCGCAGATTGCCTTTGATTCGTTGCATAAGAGAAGCTTTCTTGGATAATTCCATCCCACGCGCCTCCTGAGACATCTTGATAGTAAAGAATTCTTCCTGCAAATCTGGAATATAGCGCAAGGTCAGGCTGACTGAATAGGCAATCTTGTAAGGCACACCAATTTGATTTAAACTGGAAGCAAACTGACTAGGATGGGTTGTCATCAAAAAGATAATAGCCAGAGGAATAGTGCAAAGGTACTTAATGGCCAGATTTAGCAGATAAAAGAGCTCTTGGCTGGTCAGAGTGTAGGCACCGATTCCCTGCCAAATCACACTTCTCTCTCCGTAAAGTCCAACCCCATACTCGGGAGAAAAGAGATAGACCATCAAAACGTTCAAAACGGCAAATACCGTCGCAAAAACGGCTACAAAGGAAACATCTTTAAAGCGGATTTCTGACAAATAGAGGAGAAAAACCGAAAAGATGGCAATCAGAACAAGCAGTCTGGTATCATAGCTAATCATGGCAGCCAATGATACGAGAATGAAAAAGAGGAGTTTCCCAGCCCCTGACAAGCGATGAATCACAGTATCTCTATGCTGGTAACCGATTAATTTAGCTTGCATCCTTCTCTCCTTTCTTTGTAAAATGCCGTTAAAGCAAGTGGATCCACGTCGAGTTTCTTAGCCAAGTTGAAGATAGAAGTTTCTTTTAGATTGGCTTTTACTAACAGCTCAGGATTGCTCAACAGACTAGCTGGATCGGTATCGGCAATCAGTTCCCCATCCACCATGACAAGAGCACGATCAGAATAATCCAGCATCAATTGCATATCATGGGTAATCATGACAATGGTATGCCCTTTTTGATGCAGTTCTTCAAGAAATTCCATAATCTCAGTATAGTTCTTCTGGTCTTGACCTGCTGTCGGTTCATCTAAGAGGATAATTTCAGCCCCTAAGACCAAAATCGATGCAATAGTCACACGTTTTTTCTGACCAAATGACAGGGCAGAAATCGGCCAATTACGGAATTCATAGAGACCACAGATTTTCAAAGTTTCATAGACTCTCGTTTCAATTTCCTGCTCTTCCACACCTCGCAAACGAAGTCCCAGAGCCACCTCATCAAAAATCATATTGGTTGAAATCATTTGATTAGGATTTTGCAGCACATAGCCTACTCGTTCCGCCCGCTCTGCAACAGAATCTCCCTTGATATCCTGGCCTTCCCAAAGATAAGAACCTTCTGTCTGGATAAAGCTACTTAAGGCCTTGGCTAGAGTTGACTTCCCAGCCCCATTTTTCCCGACAATAGCAATCTTTTCACCCTTTTTAATATATAAATAAATGGATTTTAAAATCGGTCTATCATCATAAGAAAAAGACAGATCCTCTAATTTAAAGAGTGACTGCAAATCTGGCGTCTCTTTTGCCAGTTCATTCTGCAACTGAACCTGGCCTTTTGAGATAGACAAGTTGTCCAAATTTGCTAATTGTTCTTCCTTCTTTAAATCCACACCCAATTGACGGAGAGTGGTTAGATAAAGGGGTTCTCGAATTCCATTTTGGGTCAATAGATCAGTCGCCAGTAGCTGGTCAGGGCTCCCATTAAAGAGGATACGACCATCGTTTATCAAGACAATCCGATCCACAGGACGATGCAGAACGTCCTCCAAACGGTGCTCGATAATAAGTGTCGTCGTCCCCTCCTCCTTATGAATCTGATCAATCAATTCGATAATATCCTGACCTGACTTGGGATCCAGATTGGCGAGTGGCTCATCAAACAAAAGAATCGGACTCTCATCAATCAAGACACCAGCCAGACTGACTCGCTGCTTTTGTCCACCTGACAAATCCTGAGGACGCTGAGACAGTAAAGAAAGAAGGTCCAGCTTTTCAGACCATTTATGAACACGGCTTTTCATCTCTTCTAAACTTGTTACATCATTTTCTAGAGCAAAAGCCAAATCCTCTGCCACGGATAAACCGATAAACTGCCCATCTGTATCCTGCAAAACCGTGCTGACCAGATGAGACTTATCATAGATACTCATATCAAAGGCCGCTTGCCCCTTGATCAAAAATTCTCCAGACGTCTGACCCTTGTAAATATTGGGAATAATCCCATTCAAACACTGACCCAAGGTAGACTTACCTGACCCAGATGGCCCAACAATTAAGACTTTCTCTCCCTTGTAAATGGTTAAGTCCACTCCTTGCAAGGTCGGTTCTTGTTGCGTTTCATACTGGAAAGAGAAATCCTTCCACTCAATTATAGCTTCTTTCATCTTACTCTCTTCATTCGCTTCTTCTACTCAATGAAAATCAAAGAGCAAACCAAGAAGCTAGCTGTAGGTTGCTCAAAACACTGTTTTGAGGTTGCAGATAGAGCTGACGCGGTTTGAATTAGATTTTCGCAGAGTATTAGACTTCTATTTTATCATAAATCAAGCCCTTCTTGCAGTCTCTTCTCGTAAAATCTTAGCGTCAAAAAGAGTCCTATCATAGCTTGCTTGCCTGACTAGTCTATAAACATCGAAAAAGACTGGTTGCCCAGCCTTTGCCTTTATGTTAATCCTTTTTCAAACTTCCTGAACGAGTCTGCGTACGTGAATAAGCTAGCAAGAGAAGGGTACCTGCGATAGCTACAGTTACAGCATTAGCAATTCCCGCAACAATCCCTTGGGCAAATACTTTTTCTGCCGCTTCTTGATAAATCACAACATCTCCAAGTGGTGCCCAGACACCCCAAACAAGAGCATTTGCAACAATCTGAATGAGGTTAAAGAAGACAATATCCTTCAACTCAAAAACACCCTGTGTTACTCGAATGTATTTTCTAAAGAGACCTACAGCTAGACCAAAGAGACCACTAGCAATAATCCAAGTCCACCATAGACCGTAGCCAGCAAGAGAGTCCTTCACCGCATGCCCAATTAAACCAACAAGTAGCCCCACTAGAGGGCCAAAAATAATAGACAAGAGGCTCTGTACCGCATACTGAAGCTGGATGCTTGTATTTGGAACAGGCGTTGGAATACTGATCATCCCGATGACAACAAAGAGCGCAGCTCCAACACCGATAGCAACAACTTGTTTAATTGATTGATTTTTCATCTATATTCTCCTATTTTATGATTCTATTTTCTTTATTTCAATGGTCCAAGATGAACCGACACCCACATTATAGGCCTTGGCAAAGGAACCTTGGTTGATAGCCAGACCTAAACGATAGAGAGAGTTGATGTAAAGGATGGGTTGCCCAATTCTCACATCTGCAAATGATTTGCCATAAACAACCTGATTTTGATAGACCAGCATATCTGCATGATAGATAGTCACCTCAAAACGGTCACCGAATGCTGGTCCCAGCTTGTAAAACTCTTCTCGTGTGATAGAGGTCCAAAGCGAGCCGAAACGCACATCCAGAATATCAATAGCTCCCTTCACCAAATGGTCTTCAATGATGGTCTCTACGACTGGAAGCTCCACAATCTGATCCACACTGAGCTCTGGTCCCACTTCCTCAAAAGAAATGTGACCACTGGCCAGTTTAGCACCAGTATAGGCATAGACATCACGACCGTGGAAGGTATAAGAATGCTCTGTATTTTGACGTCTATTGGCCACTTCAGAAATCTCACGAATAGCTACAATGCCAACGTGTTTCTTGATAAAAGAAAGCGTCCCATTATCTGGCGTGACAATGTATTGATTTTTTGCAGTCTTGGCAACCACACTCTTACGTTTCGAGCCGACACCTGGATCGACCACCGATACAAATGTCGTTCCCTCAGGCCAGTAATCCACCGTCTGAAAGAGACGGTAACTCCCCTCAAAAATATTATAAGGCGTGATATCGTGCGTCAAGTGATGAATTTTTAAGGTTGGAGATTCTTCTAAAGCCACTCCAATCATAGCCGATACCGCACCATCAACCAGACCAAAGTCTGATTGTAATACCAGTAAATTATTATTCATTTTATCTCCTTGTATATCCTTTATCATACCATATTTTCTAGAAAGTCGCTAATAGCTATTTCAATTGCTTAGGGTATAGTTTTACCTTATAGCAAATTTCCTACTAAAAACTCTGGTGATTAGCTAGTAGGTGCATTTTTTCTTGAAAAAAGGTATGATAGTTACATAATGAAGAAGTAGGTTTTATTATGAAAATTATCCTTGTCGGAGGGGGAAAAGTTGGTTCTGCCCTCTGTCGCTCCTTGGTTGCAGAAAAGCATGATGTTTTGCTGATTGAGCAAGACGAAGCTGTCCTCAATCATATTGTCAATCGCTTTGATATCATGGGTATCCTTGGTAACGGGGCTGATTTTACCATCCTTGAGCAAGCCAGTGTCCAGGATTGTGATATCTTTATCGCCCTGACTGAATACGATGAAGTGAACATGATTGCAGCCGTTCTAGCCAAAAAAATGGGAGCTAAAGAGACCATCGTTCGGGTGCGGAACCCTGAATATTCTAACTCTTATTTCAAGGAAAAGAATATTCTCGGTTTTTCTCTTATCGTTAACCCTGAGCTCTTGGCTGCCCGCGCTATCGCGAATATCATTGACTTCCCCAACGCCCTATCTGTCGAACGTTTCTTTGGTGGACGCGTTAGCCTCATGGAATTCACTGTTAAATCCTCCAGTGGTCTTTGCCAAATGCCCATCTCTGATTTTCGGAAAAAATTCGGCAATGTCATTGTCTGTGCGATAGAAAGAGATCATCAAATTATCATCCCAAGTGGTGACATGACCATACAGGATAAAGATAGAATCTTTGTCACTGGTAACCGTGTTGACATGATGCTCTTCCATAATTATTTTAAATCTCGTTCCGTGAAGAGTCTTCTTATTGTTGGAGCTGGTAGAATTGCCTATTATCTACTAGGTATCCTCAAAGACAGTCGTATCGATACCAAGGTTATTGAAATCAATCCTGAAATCGCTAGCTTCTTTAGCGAGAAATTCCCAAACCTCTACATCGTTCAAGGAGATGGTACCGCAAAAGATATCCTGCTGGAAGAAAGTGCTCAAAACTATGATGCCGTTGCGACTCTAACAGGGGTCGATGAGGAAAATCTGATTACCTCTATGTTCCTTGACAGGGTAGGTGTACAAAAAAATATCACCAAGGTCAATCGTACCAGTCTCCTCGAAATTATCAATGCGCCTGATTTTTCAAGTATCATCACACCTAAAATCATCGCTGTAGATACGATTATGCACTTTATTCGTGGTCGGGTTAATGCCCAGTATTCAGACCTTCAGGCCATGCACCATCTAGCCAATGGTCAAATCGAAACCCTGCAATTCCATATCAAGGAAGCTAATAAAATGACTGCCAAACCTCTTTCTCAACTAAAACTGAAAAAAGGGGTTCTTATAGCAGCCATCATTCGAAAGGGCAAGACTATTTTCCCTACTGGGGAGGATATGTTGGAAGTTGGAGACAAGCTCCTAGTAACAACCTTGTTGCCAAACATCACCAAGATTTATGACTTGATCGCGAGGTAAGAAATGAATAAAAGTATGATTCGTTACCTCCTTTCAAAATTACTTTTGATTGAAGCTGTTCTTCTTTTGGTTCCTGTGTCTGTCGCTCTCTATTACCGTGAATCGAGCCAAGTCTTTACGGCCCTCTTTTCAACAATAGGGATTCTCGTATTACTAGGCGGTTCAGGAATTTTACAAAAGCCCAAAAATCAACGGATTTATGCCAAGGAGGGAGTCTTGATTGTTGCCCTCTGTTGGATCCTTTGGTCCTTCTTTGGCGGTCTCCCCTTTGTTTTTGCTAAGCAAATTCCCAGCGTTATCGATGCCTTTTTTGAAATCAGTTCTGGCTTTACAACTACTGGAGCAACTATTCTGAACGACGTTTCGGTTCTCAGTCGTTCCCTCCTCTTCTGGCGAAGTTTTACCCACTTGATTGGAGGGATGGGAGTGCTTGTTTTTGCACTTGCTATTATGGACAATGCTAAGAATAGCCACCTAGAAGTGATGAAAGCTGAGGTTCCTGGCCCTGTTTTTGGCAAGGTTGTATCCAAACTCAAAAATACTGCCCAGATTCTCTATCTCCTTTATCTAGCTCTCTTCTCCCTCTTTGTCATCATCTATTATCTGGCTGGCATGCCCCTATTTGATAGTTTTGTCATTGCCATGGGAACAGCAGGTACAGGAGGTTTTACAGTCTATAACGATGGAATCGCCCACTATGGTAGCTCACTGATTACCTATCTAGTTAGTATCGGAGTTTTGGTTTTTGGGATAAATTTCAATCTCTACTACTACCTCATGCTCCGTCGGGTCAAGGCCTTCTTTGGAGATGAAGAACTCCGAGCTTACTTGGTAATTGTTCTGCTTTCTACAGGCTTGATTAGCCTCAATACTCTCTATCTCTATCCAGGATTTTCAAAGAGTTTTGAAATGGCCTTCTTCCAAGTTTCCAATATCATTACGACGACTGGTTTTGGTTACGGGGATATTACCAACTGGCCCCTCTTCTCCCAGTTTATCCTTCTCTTCCTCATGGGAATCGGTGGTTCTGCTGGTTCAACCGCAGGTGGACTCAAGGTTATTCGAGGCCTCATCCTTTCAAAAATTGCCAAAAACCAAATTTTGTCAATTCTATCGCCCCACCGTGTTTTGACCCTCCATGTTAATAAAACGGTGATTGACAAAGATACCCAGCATAAGATTCTCAAGTACTTTGTCATCTATTCTATGATTTTGCTATCTCTTATCTTTATTGTCAGCCTAGATAGCAATGATTTTCTAGTCGTTACCAGTGCTGTCTTTAGCTGTTTCAATAATATCGGACCTATTCTAGGAACCACTTCTAGTTTCTCAATCTTTAGTCCTATCTCAAAAATTCTCCTCTCCTTTGCAATGATTGCAGGGCGCTTGGAGATTTATCCAATCCTACTTCTCTTTATGAAGAGAACTTGGTCTAAGAGATAAAATACAACCACACCTTGTAAACCTACAAAGTGTGGTATTTTTATTTTCATACTCTTCGAAAATAAAATTCAAACCACGTCAGCTTCGCCTTGCCGTATATGTGTGACTGACTTTGTCAGTCTTATCTACAACCTCAAAGCGGTGCTTTGAGCAACCTGCGGCTAGCTTCCTAGTTTGCTCTTTGATTTTCATTGAATATCAAATACCTCCCGCAACTCAACAAGTATCTTTGAATCCCGGTCAGACATTTCAATACCTGACTTAAGGAATTTAATAGTCCAAAAAATAACCCTCAGTCGTTTGACCGAGGGTTCCTTTTCCTTATTCAAGTTAATTGATTAGCTCAATGCATCATCCATTGAAAGAACTTCGTGGAAGACACGTTGTGTCAATTCAGTTTTTTGTTCTGGAGTGAGGTATTTAGTGTTTACACAGTATCCAGAGATACGTACGATAACGTCTTCGCCTGACATGATCTTTTCGTAAACATCGTTCAAGTCCATAACGTTCAAGTTAACGTGTTGTCCACCGTTTTCAAAGTAACCATCAAGGATTGTTACCAAGTTATCAACTTGTTCGTCACGAGTCTTACCAAGAGCGCGAGGTGATACTTGTGTAGTCAATGAGATACCATCAGCTGCATAACTAAAGTCAAGGCTAGAAAGTGAGTTCAAGTTTTGCAACCATCCACCTTTAGCTTTATTAGATGGGTTAGCACCTGGTGAGAAGAATTCAAGTTTAGACAAGTTGACAGAACCATCTTCGTTGAGGTATACACCTTTGTGGACTGGTGAGTTACCAGTTTGTTTAGAGTAAGCAACATTAGATGTGATTGTCAAAAGTGATACTGTAGCTTCTGCGTCTTTGTAAAGTTTGTGGCTACGTAGACGAGTTGTGTAAGCTTCGATCAACCATTCTGCCAATTCGTTTGAACGTGGGTCATCTTCACCCCAACGTGGGTATTCACCGATTGTTTCATAATCGTAGATGTAGCCATTTTCATCACGGATTGGTTTAACTGTAGCGTATTTGATAGCTGACAATGTGTCAACAGTGTTGGCAAATCCACAGATACCGAATCCCATGTTGGCACGTTGTTTAGTTGGCAAGAATGCCATTTGAACAGCTTCGTAGTTGTACTTATCAGTCATGTAATGGATGATGTTCAAAGCATCTACGTAAGTATCAGTCAACCAGTCAAGAGATTTTTCAAAGTTAGCTTTAACTGATTCGAATTCAAGAACTTCGTCACGGATTGGTTCGATGTCAAATACTTTGTAGTCTTTGTGAACATCGTCGTAACCACCGTTCAAACCAGTAAGAAGGGCTTTCAATACGTTTACACGAGCACCGAAGTACTGGATGTTGTGACGTTGTTCTTCATTTTCTGGGTCAAGTGGAGACACACAGCATGAGATACAGCTCATTTCACCATATCCGTCTTTAGCCATTGTTGTTACACCTTCGTATTGGATAGAAGAGTGTTTGTGGCTCATATGCATACAGTAGCGACGGAAGTTGTATGGCAATTTGTCAGTCCAAAGAACTGTCAAGTTTGGTTCTGGAGAGTTACCGATATTGTCAAGGGTGTTCAAGAAACGGTAGTCCATCTTAGTAACACGGTGACGACCGTCGTTACCCATACCAGCCATAGAAGTTGTGATGAAGGTTGGGTCACCTGAGTACAATTGGTCGTAAGCTTTTGTACGAGCAAATTTAACTGTACGAAGTTTCATAACGAAATCATCAACGAATTCTTGGATTTCTGATTCAGTAAATGTACCACGAGCAAGGTCACGTTCTGCAAAGATATCCAATACGATTGGTACACGTCCTAGAGATGTAGCAGCACCGTTGATAACACGGCAGACAGACATGAAGGCGATGTTAACCCATTGGATTGCTTCTTTAACGTTCATCGCTGGTTTGCGAACGTCAACTCCGTAAAGGTCACCCAAGCGAACAACTTGTTGCAACGCTTGGTATTGAAGATTGATTTCTTCACGAAGACGGATTGTTTCTTCATCGATTTCTTCGATTGCATTCCAGTCGTTTACTTTTTCTTGCATCAAGTAGTCTGCACCGTAAAGAGCAAGACGTGCGTAAACACCGATGATACGTCCGCGTGAGTATGCATCTGGAAGACCAGTTACAGTGTGAGCGTGACGAGCACGACGGATGTTTGAAGTGTAAGCACGGAAGATACCGTCGTTAACTGTTGTTACGTATTTAGTAAAGATTTCGTGAACAGCTGGATCTGGTTCGTATCCATTTTCTTTCAAAGTAGTTTCAGCCATACGGATACCACCTTTTGGCATGAAGTTCAATTTGAATAGTTCATCATTTTGGATACCGAAGATAACTTCATTTTCTTTATCGATAAATCCAGCAGGGATATCAGCGATAGATGTTGGACGAGTGTCCATTGGGAAACGAGTTTCTTCGTAGTGTGCTTTAGTTTCTTCTACAATTTTTTTGATGTGAAGTGAACGTTCTGTTGGTCCTGCGAGGAAGCTTTCGTCTCCATCATAAGGTGTGTAGTTAGCTTGTACGAAGCGTGATACACTTGCTTTTTCTTTCCAATCTACGCCTTTGAAGCCTTCCCAAGCTTTGTCAAAAATATCTTGTGCTTCAACAACTGTCTTAACAACCATGTTAATGTCCTCTTTTTTCTTTCTAGTAACAACCATCTGTTACATTCATGAGACAAGTATACCACACAGTAACCGATTTCAACAAGTGGGAATTCCCTGTTTTTACACTTTCTTTTCTAAAACAGTCTATATTTTGTTCCAAACTGTATTATATTTTTGAAAAAATTAAAGCCTTTTTTCTTTTTTTCAGAAAAAAGGGTATAATAAAAGAACATAATTGGTAAAAAGGGGCTAGGTATGTTGATTTTTCCTTTGTTAAATGATTTGTCAAGAAAAATCATTCATATTGACATGGATGCCTTTTTTGCTGCGGTAGAAATCAGAGATAATCCTAAACTCAAAGGAAAACCTGTTATTATCGGGAGCGACCCTCGGCAAACAGGTGGGCGTGGTGTCGTTTCCACTTGTAGCTATGAGGCGCGAGCTTTTGGTGTCCATTCAGCCATGAGTTCCAAGGAAGCCTATGAGCGTTGCCCCCATGCCATCTTCATCTCAGGGAATTATGAGAAATACAAATCTGTGGGACTCCAGATTCGAGCTATTTTTAAGCGCTATACAGATTTGATTGAACCTATGAGTATTGACGAAGCCTATTTGGATGTAACAGAAAATAAACTCGGTATCAAGTCAGCGGTCAAAATCGCTCGCCTCATTCAAGAGGATATCTGGAAAGAACTTCATCTAACTGCTTCTGCTGGCGTTTCTTACAACAAATTCTTAGCTAAAATGGCCAGTGATTATCAAAAACCACATGGTCTGACAGTGATTCTACCTGACCAGGCTGAGGACTTTCTCAAACAAATGGATATTTCCAAGTTTCATGGAGTAGGAAAAAAGACGGTGGAACGTCTTCATCAAATGGGCATTTTTACTGGCGCTGATCTACTTGAAGTTCCTGAAGTGACCCTAATAGACCGTTTTGGCAGACTGGGTTATGACCTGTATCGAAAGGCTCGTGGTATTCACAATTCCCCCGTCAAATCCAATCGCATCCGTAAATCAATTGGGAAGGAGAAAACCTATGGAAAGATTCTCCGTGCCGAGGAAGATATCAAAAAAGAGCTGACTCTTCTATCAGAAAGAGTCGCTCTCAATCTCAGTCAGCAAGAAAAAGCTGGAAAAATTGTTATTTTGAAAATCCGATACGAGGACTTTTCAACTCTTACCAAACGAAAAAGTCTTGCTCAAAAAACACAGGATGCTGGTCAGATAAGCCAAATAGCCCTGCAACTCTATGAAGAGTTAAGCGAGAAAGAAAGAGGTGTCCGCCTATTGGGGATTACCGTGACTGGATTTTAAAACCTTGAAGAGCTGCCCCTTCAAGGTTTTTCTTATACAAATAAACGAACAAAGCTATAAAGTAGCAAGACACTACCAAGCACGATACGGTATTTACCGAAAAGGGTAAAGTCGTGTTTTTTCACATAACTTGTCAAGAAACGGATAGCGATCATGCTGACCGCAAAGGCGACTCCCATCGCAACCAAGAGCAGGAACAATTGCCCAAAGCTCAAGAGCTGTCCTGCTTTTATAAATTTGAAAATCTTTAATGCGCTAGCTCCAAACATAACTGGAATTCCAAGATAGAAGGTAAATTCTGTCACAACAGAACGACTAGTTCCATTCAACAAACCACCGACAATCGTTGCACCTGAACGGCTAGTCCCTGGTAAAAGGGCAAGAACTTGGAAGAGTCCGATATAGAAAGCGGTCGTATAAGGAAGCTTGTCCAATTCTGTTACACTTGGCTCGATAGCACGCGCTTTATTGCGCTTTTCCAAATAGATAAAGGCAATCCCATAGATAATCAACATAAGAGCAACTGAAACCATATTATGGAAGTGGGTATCAAACCAATCATCAAATTTAAAGACGGCAAGCAAAGGTAAAGTGGCAACCAAGACCTTCAACCACAGTCTCCAAGTCTTACGAACTTCCTGCTTATCCTTAGTCGATTTAAAAGGATTGAGCTTGTTAAAGTAAATGACCATAACCGCCAAAATCGCACCAAGCTGAATCACGACATTAAACATGGACATAAAGGCTTCATTCTGATTTTGGTATTGGATAAACTCCTCTGCTAAAATCAAGTGACCTGTACTGGAAATGGGCAACCATTCCGTAATTCCTTCAACAATACCGAAGAAGATAGATTTTAAAATTTCAATAAGATACATAGATTACTCCTTTTTCTATCTTCCATTATAGCATATTTTTTCAGCCAGTGATAGCTCTCTTTAAAAGGCACCGATACTGCCGCCACCTCCTCCTCCAGAGAAGCCACCGCCAGAACTTCCACTTCCAGAAGATACGGAGTAGGTACTTGCTGTATTTGCGACACTAGCATAATGGCTCATTTGCGCGCTTGAATGATAAAACATACTATGCCAACCATAAGCTACATAGAGATTGATATCTGGATTTTCCACTTGGATGTGATGAACCTTCATCAAATGACTGACCTTGTCCGCATAGCCAAATAAGGTCGCATAAACCAAGAGGCGATTCCAGACCACAATACTTTCCAATTCAGCCTGATCCAATCTCGCAATCTCACGTAACATATTTTCAAAACTGGTCCAGAGATAGTAGACTTCTGCCCCTGCTTCATTTAGGACACCATCACGGTTATCTAATCGAAGCTTCCAATAATAGAAAACAGCCAAAACCAAACCTAGAAAACCAAGTATTGGCAAGGGGGTGTAAAGATAGCCATAAACATCCAAACTGTACAAGAACAAACCAAATCCAATAAATAGAGGTAAGACTGTAGAGAGTCCCATACCTACTTGCAAGGCCTTTTCCCCACCAGTTAAAGGACGATAGTAATCTGGGAGCCCCCAGAAGAAAACTCGACTTCTCACTCCTTCTTGCATCTGGTTCAATACTTCTTCAAAAGAAGATTTGAGCTGACGCCCCTTTGCTTGAATCCGTTTTTCATCAGAGACTTTGGCTCTACGATAAAGACTATCAGATACCTTGTAATCCGCAAACAAATTGGAAAGAGTTTCTTCTTTTTTGCCTGAAAAAGCTAGATTTAGGCAGTCTTTCTCAAAGCTTGACAAACCATCTTCTTTTACTAGCCTCAAACCAACTGCATCTCCTTCTGAAATAATAGACACATTCCCACGGTCTATCACATCTAACAAGGTAGCTTGAATAAGTTGATCAAAGGTAAATTTACCTGCTCCTTTTGTTAGAGGACTCACTTCCTCCAAGGAGGTCGAGTAAACCGCCTCTGATAAAACCATAGGCTCTAATTCCATTGGTGGTTCATAGAGACGATGATTTTTGGCATATTTGACGGAAGGAGTGGTCTTTCTTCTATAAATAAAATAAAAGCAAATACTCAGTAACAAGGAGATGGAAAGTATCGAAGGAAAGACCCAAGTAACGAGTTGTTTACTTTGCTCTTTTTCTTTAACAATCGAGTCTTCTATCTTATTAAACTCTTCTAAACGATTCCCTTTCAATCCCTGATCCGTAGCATTAGCAAAATCGGTCCGAGGCCAATAGGCATGTAACTCAACTCCACGCTTAGCCGGAAGATTGTCTAAACGGATAGTATAATCAAGGTTACTCTTTTCAACCGTTCCCTCTCTAAAAAGTTTCCCTGTATGGAAAAAGAGTTTTTCAGCCCCCTTGTCTCCCCTTACATGAAATTCAAACTTTCCAATAGCTCCTGAACTATCTGTCAGAGGTTGCCAATTTAATTCAGCGATGTCATCATAAAGGAAAAGTAAATTCTTTAAGTTCCAAACGAGGTCAACTTCAACTGTGTCGCCTTCTTGACCTGAATTGTAGACTTTCACAGTATAACCATTCGCCTCTTCTGTCACTTCGCTAGTAACGTCTGTCAGTTCAGCACCGTTTTTCGAGGCCTGAACCTTTGGTTGAGGATCTATCTCAAATCCGCTAGGCATCTTGCCAGCACGTCCAAGTCCCACGATTTGCCCCTTAAAGTCCTCCTCAAACTGGTAAACTATCTTCTGTCTAAATTCTGCCGTATTGTCTGCATGAATATACAAATCTCCTTGATAAGAGTTTATCTTAAAATCAATGGCAAAAACCGAGAGTGGAAACATACAAAACAAACAAAATAACAGCAAGAAAAAAGTTTTTTTCATCAACTAAGTCCCCTTTTTTATCTTTGCTATCATTATATCATTTTTTCATAAGTAAGGGCTTACCTATGTTGAAAAATAGAGTTTTTTTCGATAAAATAGGAGACAGTTATTTTTTAATAGATTAGAAATAGGAGAAATCATGAGAAAAATATACTTATCTATTTTCACAAGTCTCTTGCTGATGCTGGGACTTGTCAATGTTGCCCAAGCCGATGAATATTTACGCATCGGGATGGAAGCAGCATATGCTCCCTTTAACTGGACTCAGGATGATGATAGCAATGGGGCTGTCAAAATCGATGGGACTAACCAGTATGCTAACGGATACGATGTTCAAATCGCCAAGAAAATCGCTAAGGACTTAGGTAAAGAACCTTTGGTTGTTAAAACAAAGTGGGAAGGTCTAGTTCCTGCCCTTACTTCTGGTAAGATTGACATGATTATCGCAGGTATGAGTCCAACTGCCGAACGCAAACAAGAAATTGCCTTTTCAAGCAGTTACTACACTAGCGAGCCAGTTTTACTTGTCAAAAAAGATTCTGCTTACGCAAGTGCTAAATCTTTGGATGACTTTAACGGTGCAAAAATCACTTCTCAACAAGGTGTCTACCTCTACGACTTGATTACACAAATCCCGGGTGCTAAAAAAGAAACAGCCATGGGAGACTTCGCTCAAATGCGCCAAGCTCTTGAGGCTGGTGTTATCGATGCTTATGTTTCTGAACGCCCAGAAGCTCTGACTGCCGAAGCTGCTAACTCTAAGTTCAAGATGGTCCAAGTAGAACCAGGTTTCAAAACTGGAGAAGAAGATACAGCTATTGCCATTGGACTTCGTAAAGACGACAATCGTATTAGCCAAATCAATGCCAGCATTGAAACGATTTCTAAAGATGACCAAGTGGCCTTGATGGATCGTATGATCAAAGAGCAACCTGCCGAAGCTACAACAACTGAAGAGACTAGCAGTAGTTTCTTTAGCCAAGTCGCTAAAATTCTTTCTGAAAACTGGCAACAACTCTTGCGTGGTACTGGTATCACTCTTTTAATCTCTATCGTCGGAACCATCATTGGTCTCATTATCGGTCTTGCCATTGGTGTTTTCCGTACTGCTCCTCTCTCTGAAAACAAAGCCATTTACAGCCTACAAAAACTAGCCGGTTGGATCCTCAATGTCTACATTGAAATTTTCCGTGGTACGCCAATGATTGTTCAATCAATGGTTATCTACTATGGAACTGCCCAAGCTTTCGGTATCAACCTTGACCGCACACTAGCTGCTATCTTCATCGTTTCAATCAACACCGGTGCCTACATGACTGAAATCGTCCGTGGTGGTATCCTAGCAGTTGACAAGGGACAATTTGAAGCTGCGACTGCTCTTGGTATGACTCATAACCAAACCATGCGTAAGATTGTCCTACCTCAGGTTGTCCGTAACATCCTACCAGCAACTGGTAATGAATTTGTCATCAATATTAAAGATACATCTGTATTGAACGTTATCTCTGTTGTCGAACTTTATTTCTCAGGAAATACCGTGGCAACTCAAACTTATCAATACTTCCAGACATTTACAATCATCGCCGTGATTTACTTTGTCCTTACCTTCACCGTAACACGTATCCTACGCTTTATCGAGCGCAGAATGGACATGGATACCTATACTACAGGTGCTAATCAAATGCAAACGGAGGATTTGAAATAATGACCCAAGCAATCCTTGAAATTAAACACCTCAAAAAATCCTATGGACAAAACGAAGTGCTAAAAGACATTTCTCTGACTGTCCACAAGGGAGAAGTTATTTCTATCATTGGAAGCTCTGGAAGTGGAAAATCAACCTTCCTACGCTCCATTAACCTACTTGAAACGCCAACTGATGGACAAATCCTTTATCATGGACAAAATGTCCTCGAAAAAGGCTATGACCTCACGCAATATCGTGAAAAGTTAGGAATGGTGTTCCAATCCTTTAACCTCTTTGAAAATCTAAATGTTCTTGAAAACACAATCGTCGCTCAGACAACTGTCCTTAAACGTGAACGTACAGAAGCTGAAAAGATTGCCAAAGAAAACCTAGAAAAGGTCGGCATGGGAGAACGCTACTGGCAAGCGAAACCAAAACAACTCTCAGGTGGTCAAAAACAACGTGTGGCCATCGCTCGTGCCCTTTCAATGAATCCTGACGCCATTCTCTTTGATGAACCAACATCAGCTCTCGATCCAGAAATGGTTGGAGAAGTCCTCAAAATCATGCAAGATCTGGCTCAGGAAGGCTTGACTATGATTGTCGTAACCCACGAAATGGAATTCGCCCGTGATGTCTCTCACCGTGTTATCTTTATGGATAAGGGTGTGATTGCTGAAGAAGGCAAACCAGAAGACCTCTTCACCAATCCTAAAGAAGAGCGTACAAAAGAGTTCCTTCAACGTTATCTCAAATAAAAAGAAAAGGCTGCATCAATCGTGCAGTCTTTTTGCTGTCCTCATACTCTTCGAAAATCTCTTCAAACCACGTCAGCTCTATCTGCAACCTCAAAACAGTGTTTTGAGCAGCCTGCGGCTAGCTTCCTAGTTTGCTCTTTGATTTTCATTGAGTATCAAAATGAAAAGGCAGACCCTATTCAAGAATCCACCATTATCCAAAGATTAATCTTCAAATTTTTCATGATTTTTATCATAGAAATCAATTAAACCTAGAGCCGTTTCAAACGAAATATTTTTTACTTTTGCACGACCCTGCGCTAGAGCAATGATAGACATTTCACGCGCATTCGTTTCTTTAGAGATACGGTAGCCTGTGATCTTCTTATCACGAACCCAGCCAACAACTGATTCTACTTTTTCAAAGTTTGACTTAGCCATGTCCTTCTCCTATTTTCTTCTTTACGATATTTAATTGTATACGTTTTTATGTGTTTTGTCAATAAAAAAACATATATTCAATAAAATTAATGATTTATTTTTCTGTTACTATCTTATTAAAGCCGATAATATATAGGTTTTTACTTACTATAAACCATTAGTAAACACCTTTAAAATAATTGTATTATTAACTCTTTTGTTTGTAAAAATATTCATAATTTACAAATGCCAGTTCGGGATAGGTTAGACAGGTTTTATCTTCAACTTTATTCTATTTATCCAACTTTAAAACAATATTTCTAATAGTGAAAGACTTTCTCTCCACACTATTACTAACTATTATTTCTCTTCTCCTTCTTTGATATTCTTCCTGCCTTTATAAGCACTTTTCACTTGATCAACTGGTACTATTTATTTACTTTATCAATATTCCTTTTTATTTCTTCAAACCTATAAAAAGATGAGTCGTTAGGAGACAATAGTATCCTATCTTCTAACATTTTCCACTGTTTTTATCTTCTTAGTATCTTATCACTCTTCTCAGTTAACTCAGTATAAGGTTTCTCATTAGTATTGATTATTTTTTCTAATTCCTATTATATTTAACCAAATTTCAGATTAGACATATATAAAATAGTGGATTCTAAAAATACTCCTTATATATAACAAGTAATTTTACTCTCTTACTATAAACTGAATCAAAAAATAATAGGTACTATAATGACTTGTGATAGAAATAGCGTAATCGATTTCCTAAGTCCATAGGAATCGCCCCCTTTCTTCACCCTCATTATAGCACCTATACATCAGTTGTGCAAATAATATGATATTTTTTTATTAGTCCTCAGACAAGCATATTATAGAGCGTTTCATTACCATTTAAGTTAATATAAGATGGATCAAAACCTTCCATTCGACGAATCAAGCCTGCATAATCATGCTTATCTGCCAAGGCAATCCCAATTAATACTGGTCCTGTCCCCTTGCTAGCTCGCTTAATATACTCAAAACGTGTGATATCATCATTTGGCCCCAAGATATCATTTACAAACTCACGCAAGGCCCCTGGACGCTGTGGAAAATTAACCACAAAGTAATGCTTGATCCCATCATAAATCAAGGCGCGCTCTTCCATTTCTGGCATACGGTTGATATCATTATTTCCTCCAGAAATGATACAACAAATGGTTTTCCCCTTGATATATTCAGCCAAAACCTCTAAAGAAGCGATACTAGCTGCTCCAGCAGGTTCTGCAACAATCCCTTGCTTAGAGTAGAGGTCAATCAAGGTTTCAGAAATCAATCCCTCATCGACACCTACTAAGGTTTGAACATGTTGACGAGTTGCTTCATAGGTCAATTGACCTACCTTTTGTACAGCAATCCCATCCGCAAATTTGTCAATTTCTTTGAGTTTAACAGGTCCACCAGCTTCAAAGGCAGCTTTCATGGAACGCGCTCCATTAGCCTCTACCCCAATGACTTCAATCTCTGGACTTGTTTCCTTGATATAGGTAGAAACCCCAGCAATGAGACCACCACCTCCAACAGGAACTAAGACAGCATCAAAATCAATCGATTCTTTGCGAGCTTCTTCTAAAATCTCATAAGCAACAGTCCCTTGACCTGCTTGGACATGGGCATCATCAAAAGGATCAATAAAGGTGCGGTTTTCAGAGACTGTAAATTCTTGAGCTGCTTTAGCTGAGGCATCAAAGGTATCTCCAACTAGCTTAATGGTTACGAAATCCCCACCAAAAAAGCGAACCTGACCAATCTTTTGTTGCGGAGTAGTGATGGGCATGAAAATAGTAGCAGGAATTTTCATTTCATTACAAGTATAGGCAACACCCTGCGCATGATTTCCCGCAGAAGCGCAGACTACTCCACGTTCACGCTCTTCCTTGCTGAGCTGAGAAATAGCATAATAGGCACCACGAATTTTAAAAGAACGAACACGTTGGGCATTTTCCTTTTTCAAATAAATCTTAGCACCATACTTCTCCGATAAATAATGGTCATAATCCAGTGGGGTATTAACGACCACACCGTTCAAGACCTTATGAGCCTTGATTATATCTTTTGAACTTAACATCATTTTCTCCTAGACTATTTCAAACTTATCGTAATACATCTTTTAAAAAGAGATGAATTGATTATAAAAGCGAGTTAGTCCCCCAACTCGCCTTCACCTTAATTTCTATCAATTAGTTATAGATTTTAAATGCATCATCGTCGTTTTTACCAACGAATGGCATTGCTTTACGCAATTCTGCACCAACTTTTTCAATTTCAAGGTTAGCTGCTTGTTCACGGTAAGCAGTCAATTTTGGACGTCCAGCTTTATAGTCATTTACAAAGTCATTTGCAAATTTACCATTTTGGATGTCTGCCAAGACAGCTTTCATGTTTTCTTTAACTTGCTCAGTAATTACACGTGGACCTGATACATAGTCACCGTACTCAGCAGTGTTTGAAATTGATTGACGCATTTTCTTGAATCCACCTTCGTAGATCAAGTCGACGATCAATTTCATTTCGTGAAGAACTTCAAAGTAAGCCAATTCTGGAGCGTAACCTGCTTCTGTCAAGACTTCGAAACCTGCTTCGATAAGGGCAGTCAAACCACCACAAAGTACAGCTTGTTCACCAAACAAATCTTCTTCAGTTTCTTCTTTGTAAGTTGTTTCAAGAAGACCTACACGAGCTGCTCCAACACCTTTACACCAGTCCATAGCAATGTTTTTAGCATTTCCTGTTGCATCTTGATATACTGCGTAAAGAGCTGGTACACCAAATCCTTCTTCGTAAGTACGACGTACCAAGTGTCCTGGTCCTTTAGGAGCACACATAAAGACATCTACATCTGCAGGAACTTTGATAAATTCAAAGTGGATGTTGAAACCATGAGCAAATCCAACTGCGTTTCCAGCTTCCAAGTTTGGAGCGATTTCTGCTTCGTAAAGTTCTTGTTGGATTTCGTCTGGTGCCAAAATCATGATAACATCAGCCAATTTAGTTGCTTCTGCTACTGTGTAAGTGTCAAATCCATCTTCTTTTGCTTTGTCAAAAGATTTACCTGGACGTACACCGATGATGACATCGCGACCTGAATCACGCAAGTTCTGAGCATGCGCATGTCCTTGCGAACCATAACCGATAACGGCGATTTTTTTACCGTCAAGTGCTGCTACTTTAACATCTTTTTCGTATTCCATTTGAACTGCCATAGTTTTTTCTCTCTTTTCTATTATTTATTGCCTTTTAGGCTGGTTTAACAAATTTAAGTTGGATTTTTAATCGCGGGTAAATCCAGTTGCACCCGTACGAGCGATATTACGGATACCGTATGGTCGAATGACTCGCAATAGGGCTTCGCTCTTTTCAGCATTTCCTGTCATCTGAATGGTAATCGAGCTTGGTGCTACGTCTACCACCGTTGCGCGGAAAGGTTGAATAATTGCTAAAATCTCAGCTCGCTTCTCTGCTGGCGCTGACATCTTAACCAAAATCACCTCGCGCTCCAAATGAGGCTTGTCTGTAATATCTCGAATGCGAATCACATCAATCTGACGATTGAGCTGTTTGATGATTTGCTCCACTTCATCATGTGAAGCCACATCAATAATAATGGTGATACGCGATACATTCGGATCTTCTGTTGCTCCAACAGAAATGCTTTCGATATTAACCTGACGGCGAGACAGGACACCGGTAAAGCGATTGAGGACTCCTGAACGATTTTGTAGTTTTGCTGTTAACATTCTACGCATGGAACTTCACCCCCAACATCTCATGATTACTCTTACCAGCTGGCACCATTGGCAACACCTGCTCCTTACGAGAAATATCTACCTCGATTAGCATAGGAACATCCTCAGTGATGACTTCAAGGTCTTGAGCCAAGGTCTCAGGATTGTCAAACTTATAGTTTTTAATGCCGTAAGCCTGTGCCATCAGTTGGAAATCAGGAAGGGTATCAAAGACCGACTCAGATGTTCTACCTTCATAGAAGGATTCTTGCCACTGACGGACCATTCCAAGTGAGTGGTTGTTCAGCATAACCACCTTGATTGGTACCTTGTAAATGTTCAAAATAGCCAATTCCTGGTTAGTCATTTGGAAACCGCCATCCCCAACAAACAAGACTACTTCCTTATCTGGGTTAGCAATTTTAGCACCGATTGCTGCTGGAATTCCGAATCCCATGGTTCCCAAACCTCCTGAAGTCACTAACTGACGTTCATTCTGGTAAGGATAATACTGAGCTGTCCACATTTGGTGTTGACCCACGTCTGTTACCACAATGGCATCTCCATTCGTCAATTCACCAATTCGTTCAATAACAGCTTGCGGTTGAACTACACGCTCTTTCTTATCATAAGAACGAACGCGGTTCTTGTCTTTAGTAACTTTTTCAATCCATTTTTCAGTGTTGTTATGAACTGTTGGTTCGGCCAGCAACATTTGCAAGGCTTTCTTAGCATCTCCAACTACAGGAATATCTGCACTGATAATCTTGCCAATCTCGGCTGGGTCAATATCAATGTGAGCAACCTTAGCATTCTTAGCAAAGGTCTTAGGATTCCCCGTCAAGCGGTCATCGAAACGACAACCAATACTAATCATAAAATCAGCTTCCGTCATGGCAATATTAGCTGCGAATGACCCGTGCATGCCTCCCATTCCAAGGAAGAGTGGATGACTCGTTGCAATCGTTCCTTGTCCCAAAAGACTGGTTACCACTGGAATTTGATAGCGTTCTGCAAATTCATTTAATTCTGCAGCTGCTTCAGCATAACTAATCCCCCCACCAGCTAGCAAGACTGGCTTTTTAGCCTTGGATAATTGCTTCAAGATTTTCTTGATTTGCATATCATTTGGCTCAAGAGTCGGCTGATAGCTTGGTAGATTCACTTCTGGTGAATAAATGAAGTCTGTTTCTAAAGCAGATACGTCTTTAGGTAGGTCAATGACAACTGGCCCTGGACGGCCTGTAGTCGCGATATGGACAGCTTCCGTAATGATTCGAGGGATATCAGCTGTCTCCCGAACTTGGTAATTGTACTTAGTGATTGGCATGGTAATTCCCACAATGTCTGCCTCCTGAAAGGCATCCTTCCCAATCCCAGCTCGCGCCACCTGACCTGTAAAGACCAAAAGGGGAACGCTATCGCTCATAGCATCTGCAATCCCTGTAATGGCATTTGTTGCTCCTGGTCCGCTAGTGACGACAGCAACACCCAACTTTCCAGTTGATTTGGCATAACCTTCAGCTTCATGCAAACAACCTTGCTCATGGCGTCCTAGAATGTGGCGAATGCCTTTAAAATTATATATCGCATCATACAAAGGCAAGACTGCACCACCAGGATAACCAAAGATGGTATCAATTCCTAAATCACGAAGTGTTTCCAAAACTAGGTCCGACCCCGTCTTAGGAGATTCTAAACTGATTTTCTCCATTGTTCCCCTTTCTCTTCTCTTAAAAATAACTTGTTACTATCATACCATTTTTTCAAAATTTTTCAAGAGAAAAGAAGAAATTTTCTGAATTTTCTATTTTAACGTTTATTTATGAATGTTATTTTTGTTTTTATTAAAAAGATACCGATTTCATTTACTAAAAAAGAAAAAAGAACTGATTTCTCAGTTCTTCATTAATCTTATTCTACACTAAATAGATATAGGTAAACAGGTTGTTGGCCTTGGTGGATTTCGACTTCAACATCTTCGAATTCTTCTGCGATTTCTTGAGCAATTTCATTGGCAAGTTCTTCACTTCCGTCTTCACCGACATAGAAGGTTACGATTTCACTATCTTCATCCAACATATGTTTCAAGGTTTCTGTCAAGGTTTGGTGCATATCAGGGTTTGACACGAGGATTTTCCCATCCACCATACCAAGATTATCGTTTTCATGGATTTCTAAGCCATCAATGGTTGTATCACGAACGGCTGTTGTGACACTTCCGCTAACGACATCACTGAGGGCTGCAGTCATACGCTCTTGATTTTCTTCGATGGACTTGCTTGGATCAAAGGCAAGAAGACTTGTCAAACCTTGAGGAAGAGTACGAGTCTCTACCACTACTGCTGGTTGCTCCAAAACTTCTGCTGCAGATTGAGCTGCCATAAAGATATTTTTGTTGTTTGGTAGGAAGATAATGTTACGAGCGTTGACCTGTTCAACAGCCTTGATAAAGTCTTCTGTTGAAGGGTTCATAGTTTGACCGCCCTCGATAACATAATCCACACCTTGAGAACGGAAGATATCTGCTAGACCTTTACCAGCCACCACAGCAATCAAAGCATACTCTTTTTCTTCAGATGGTTTGCTAACTTGAGCAGCTTCTTTCTCAACCTGTGCTTCGTGTTGGTTACGCATATTGTCAACTTTTACCTTGACCAAGCTACCATATTTAAGACCTTCTTGCATAACAAGTCCTGGATCTTCTGTATGGACATGGACTTTGACGATTTCATCATCATTGACAACAAGGAGAGAATCCCCAAGTTCATTCAAGTAGTTACGGAATTCGTCGTACTCAAAATCTTTGGCATAGGTTGGACCTTGCTTAAGGGCTACCATGATTTCAGTACAGTAACCAAAGGTGATGTCCTCAGTCGCCACATGACCAGCTACAGACTTATGATGTTCAGCATTGATCATTTCACTCATGTTGGCCGGAGTCGCTACAAAGTCCTCAGATGCAATATATTCACCAGTAAGGGCTGAAAGGAAACCTTCATAGATGAAGACCAGTCCTTGACCACCTGAATCCACAACGCCAACTTCCTTCAAGACTGGAAGCATATCTGGCGTTTTAGCTAGAGCGGTTTTAGCACCTTCTAAGGCTGCACGCATGACTTCAACAGCGTCATCTGTCTGCTCAGCTTTTTTCTTAGCACCGATAGCAGCCCCACGAGAAACTGTCAAAATCGTTCCTTCAACTGGTTTCATCACTGCCTTATAGGCAACTTCTACACCTGATTGGAAGGCAAGGGCCAAGTCTTGACCTGTTAACTCGTCTTTATCCTTGATAGCTTGTGAAAATCCACGGAAAAGCTGAGACGTAATAACTCCTGAGTTCCCACGCGCACCCATCAAAAGACCTTTGGCAAGAATGCTCGCTACCTCTCCAACTGTAGAAGCTGGCTTGTCTGCAACTTCTTTAGCTCCATTTTCAATGGTCATTCCCATGTTTGTTCCAGTATCTCCATCTGGAACTGGAAAGACGTTTAATGAATTGACATATTCAGCTTGCTTATTCAAGCGAGTCGATGCAGCCTGCACCATTTCTTGAAATAAGCTAGTAGTAATTTTTGACACGGTTATTCTCCTACAACTTTGATATTTTGAATGTAGACATTTACAGTCTGAGCAGTAATTCCAAGTTGGTTTTCCAAACTAAAACGAACACGCTCTTGAATGTTTTTTGACACTTCGCTAATCTTTGTTCCGTAGCTCAACACGGTATATACATCAACTGCAATACTGCCATCTTCGGCCGCCTTTACGACGACACCTTTGGAATAATTTTCCTTACCTAGAAGGGCTTGGAAATTATCTTTGAGGGCATTTTTACTAGCCATACCGACCACACCAAAAATTTCAGTTGCTGCTCCACCTACGACGGTTGCAATCACTTCATCTGTTAGTTCGATTTGACCATCTTTTGTATTAATTTTTACAGTCATCCTTTTTACCTCAACTAGTTGATACTCTATTTTATCATATTTCAGCCCAAGTGTAAAAGCAGAATACTGTATCAGCGGATATTTACTCTATTTTTCAAATGATTTTATATCTACAGTAAAAGAAAAAAGACCCTAAGGTCTCCTTACTTTTATTATTAAACGCGTTCAACTTTACCTGATTTCAAAGCACGAGCTGAAGCCCAAACTTTTTTAGGTTTACCATCGATAAGAACAGTAACTTTTTGAAGGTTTGGTTTTACGGCACGTTTTGTTTGGTTCATCGCGTGTGAACGGTTGTTTCCTGATACAGTCTTACGACCTGTAAAGTAACATACTTTAGCCATTGTGTTTTCCTCCTATTAGATCTAATATAGCGGATGTGCTAGCACCACATACTGTACTATGTTATCACACTTTCTTCATTTTTGCAAGGGGATTGGAAGATTTTTTTATTTAACGTAGACAATCCCCAACTTTCCAAAAGCCACATCTCCACGTATAATCAAAGTTTTACTGGTTGGAGCTAGAGAAGTATCTGCCTTGGCTACACCACAGAAAGTTTCCACCTTCAAATCCACTCGCCAATGTTGGGGAACATAGATAACTGCATTGCCAAAACCAACTTCTACTTTCAGGCTTGCAGTATCTCCTAAAATCTCTGCATTGTCGTAATATATCTTAGCATTTCCAAAACCAACTTCTACTTGGTCGTCTACCAATTCTTGATTTTGCTTGTAGAAAGTCCCAGTCCCAAAAGCAACTTCCTTATCTGTAAGAATGGTCTTTTTACCATCATACCACCATTTTTTCCCATTCCAAGTTCTGTTAGAATGAGTGAGTGCGCTGACACCCATTACGATTAAAATACTTGCCCAGAACAATGACTGATTAGGAATTGGTAAAATGCCATAAAAGTGGTTAGCAATCATTAAGGCTACTAGAGCTGTAAAAGAGGCTGAAGTTAAGTGACGACGCAACAAAGCTCCAACTGATTGATAGGCAAAAAATGCAATACCAAGCAAGGGCCAAATTTGCCCACCGAATGAAGGGATTCCAAAATTTCCTTGTAATAATATTAAAGCTGCCAAAACGAGCAACACAATACCAAATGCTTTCTTTTTCATGTTCTTACCTCATGTTTCTTAGATTTTCTTTTAGGAGGGATTGGTAATGTCGTGAGACATGAACCTCCTTGTGGGTCTGATAAAAGGAAATGGTGCCCGTTCCTGAAAAGGACTTGTCCACCGAGTAAACCTGACGAATATTTGCAATAGTCGACTTGGATACCCGACTAAAATAGCGAGGAAGAATAGCCTCTAACTCATAGAGTTTAAGCCGAACCTCGTAGGCTTCTTTCTGGGTGTGGGCGTAAATCTTGCTCCCTTCTGTCTCAAAGAAGAGAATTTCCGATAAGTCCAGATAATATTCACCCGTCCCCTTGTAAAAAATCAACCTAGGAGACTTGGATTCGTGCAAGAGGCGCTGTAAATCCGCAATCTCATCTGTCAAAGCCGCTGCCTTGATGACAATTTCAGTTTCCTCTAAATTGCTGTCAATTTCGATTCGTAACTTCATTCCATCTCCTTTCTGACTCTACTATATCAAAGCCAAAATAAGAAAACAAGAGCAAAAAAGCAAGTGGTTACTTTAGACCCGTAAGTGGTTGTAGGACCACCTTAACTTACAATTCAAAATAGAAAGAAAAGCACACCCCACGCAAGGCCACAAATATAACCAACTACTACATCCTTGAGATAATGCACGCCACCTGAGACTCTCACTAGACCGAGGAGGGCTGACAAGACCAATAAGATAACCCCTACAGATAAACTAGCATGTAAGCAAGCCATGGAGATAATGGTTGCTGAAAAGACATGACGACTGGGCATTGACTGACCAGGACTATCTCTGTCAAGCAAGGGTTTAATATCCCATTCCTCATAAGGCCTAGGGGCATTGATTTTCTTACGAAGAAAGGACAAAATCACAAAGCCTGACGCAGGGACAAACACATACATCAAGACCTGCTTCCCAAGTCCTTGTTGGAGATAGGTAATTACTAACAAGGTTAAATAAACTATAGGCATGACTACTGTCATAAACCGATTGAAAGTTCTTAACAAGCTCAGAAGAAAGGGCTTATTTTTAATGTTACTAGCAACGTGGCCATACCATTCTTGATAATTTTTCATATATTTTCTCATCACTTACTCAAATTTTGCTTATAGGGAAGCACTTGTCTTCTAGTATAGTGCAGAAAAAGAAGGCCGTCAAGCCTTCTTTAGGTTTATTCTTCTGCTTCGTCTTCTGTAAATTGACTGTTATAGAGGTCAGCGTAGAAACCAGCTTGCGCCATTAGCTCATCATGATTTCCTTGCTCGATGATATTTCCATCCTTCATGACAAGAATCAAATCAGCATTTCGGATAGTAGACAAGCGGTGGGCGATGACAAAGGAAGTTCTTCCCTCCATCAAACGGTCCATGGCTTTCTGGATCAATTCTTCCGTCCGAGTATCAACAGAAGAAGTCGCCTCATCTAGGATTAGGAGTGGTGCATCTTTCAGCAAAGCACGAGCAATGGTCAAGAGTTGTTTTTGCCCGACAGACAAGGTCACTGTATCATCCAAGACTGTATCGTAACCATCTGGTAGGGTCATGATAAAGTGGTGAACCCCCACAGCCTTGCTGGCTTCAATCACACGCTCATCACTAATACTTGTTTGGTTATAGATGAGATTGTCGCGAATGGTCCCTTCAAAGAGCCAAGTATCCTGCAAGACCATTGAAAAGGCATCGTGTACTTCCGAACGCTTCATCTCTTTGGTATCCACACCATCGATGCGGATACTTCCCTTATCAATCTCATAGAACTTCATCAAAAGATTGACAATGGTTGTCTTACCAGCTCCGGTCGGTCCGACAATGGCAACCTTTTGACCTGCATGAGCGGTCGCAGAAAAGTCATGAATAATGGTTCGCTCTGGTGTATAACCAAAGGAGACTCGATCAAAGACCACTTGACCTTTCATATCGCTCAATTGTCTTTCTTTATGGGATTCGTCTTCCATTTCCTCTTCAGCTAGGAATTCGAAGACACGTCCCATGGCTGCACTAGCCTGCTGCAAACTAGTAATCCCTTGGGCGATTTGTGAAAGAGGCTGAGAAAAGATACGAACGTAGGCCATAAAGGCAACGATAATCCCGATACTGATGTGCCCATTTAAGGCCAAGGCTGCACCAACAATAATCACCAAGGCATAGCTAAAGTTCCCAATAAACATCATAATCGGCATCATAATCCCTGAAATAAACTGAGACTTCCAGATACTGTCATACAGACGATGGTTTAATTTCGCAAACTCTTCTTTCGTGCTCTCGATAGCATTGTAACTAGTCACTACATTATGGCCAGAGTACATTTCCTCCACATAGCCATTGACAGCTGCCAAATCTTGTTGCTGACTCTTAAAAAAGCCCTGTGATTTGCCCATAAAGACGGATACAAAAACAAAACCAATAAGGGTTGACACAACCGTCACCAAGGCTAAAATCCAGTTCATCCCAAACATGGTTACCAAGACTGCTAAGACCAATAAACTAGATGAAAGAACTGTTCCCAGACTTTGATTAAGGGACTGGGCTGCAGTGTCAACGTCATTGGTTACACGAGACAAGGTATCTCCTTGAGAATGTCCATCAAAATATCTCAATGGTAGGCGATTAATTTTATCTGCAATCGCTGTTCTCAAACGCTCTGAAAAACGTTGAATAGCTGTTGTAAACAGAAAGGCCTGCAAATAATTTGATAGGAGTCCAATCACATAAATCACGGCCAAAAAACCACCAATAGCTGCAACCGCCGCGACATCCACACTTGTTTCCAGACCACTTGCAATGATATTGGTCATTTCCTTGATACGGGTTGGACCATATACAGTAATGATATTGGATAAGATTGTTGCTAGAAAGGCGATTAGAAGGGCAAACTGGAGGCCTGCAAGATAGGGTTTACTCTGCTTCCAGAGAGACATTTTCTT
Source organism: Streptococcus mitis (assembly GCF_047463435.1). Lineage (GTDB taxonomy): Bacteria > Bacillota > Bacilli > Lactobacillales > Streptococcaceae > Streptococcus > Streptococcus mitis_DS. The sequence goes on from NZ_JASHDW010000007.1 coordinate 118,762, forward strand.
ATTTTCCATGTTCCAATTCCTCCTTCGATAGTTGTGAATAGGCAATTTCTTGGTAAACTTCGTTATTAGCTAGCAGTTCCTTGTGGGTGCCTTGCCCCACGACTTTCCCTTGATCCAAGACCAAAATCAAATCTGCATCCATAATCGTTGAAATACGCTGTGCGACAATGAGCTTGGTCATAGACTTGGTTTTCTCTGTTAGCTCTTGGCGTAGGACACGGTCTGTCTTGTAGTCCAAGGCCGAGAAGGAGTCATCAAAGATGAGTATTTCTGGCTTCCGAGCTAAGGCACGCGCAATTGCCAGACGTTGTCTTTGACCACCTGAGAAGTTGGTTCCTCCTTGGGCCACTTCTGACGCTAAGCCCGCTTCCTTGTCTTCGATAAAGTTCTTAGACTGGGCCAACTCCAAAGCCTGCCACATAGCCTGCTCACTAAGTGGTGTTTCTTGACTTTGTCCAAAGTCTAGATTGCCCTTGACATCACCTGAAAAGAGAACCGCTTTCTGAGGAATATAACCAACCTTGTTGCGCAAATCTTTCAAGTCATAATCTTGCACATTGACACCATCCACCAGAATTTCTCCTGCTGATACGTCGTAAAAACGTGGAATCAGATTAACCAGAGTTGACTTACCGGAACCTGTTGACCCAATAAAGGCCACTGTTTGACCTGCTTCTGCCTTGAAGCTAACATGTTCAATAACCGCCTCCGAATTTGCCGCATAGCGGAAGGTCACATCCTTAAACTCGACCTGACCTTTGAGGTTTTCATCAGCCAGCTGCACTTGAGCAGGGTTTTGGATAGAAGAATGCAAATCTAAAACTTGATTAATCCGCTTAGCAGAGACCATAGTTCGGGGAAGAACGATGAAGAGTGCTCCCATGAGAAGGAAGCCCATGACAACTTGCATGGCATAAGACATGAACACAATCATGTCACTAAAGAGAGGCAGACGTGCTGTCGCAGCAGCGTCGTTAATCACATAGGCCCCAATCCAGTAAATCGCCACACTCAAACCACTTGAAATCCCCATCATGATAGGGTTCAAAATAGCCATAAGACGGTTGACAAACAAGTTCAAGCGTGTCAATTCATCATTTGCTGATGCAAATTTTTCATTTTGGTATTCTTCAGCATTGTAGGCGCGAACGACACGAATACCTGTTAAACTCTCACGAGTGATACTGTTCAGTTTATCAGTCAGCCCCTGAATCAAGGACTGTTTTGGAAAGGCTAGCGTCATCAAAACAGTCGTCATCAGGACGTTGACAATCACTGCCACAAGTACGGCCCAGAGCCAGTATTCTGAATGACCTAAAATCTTCCCGATAGCCCAGATAGCCATAATTGGACCACGCGTAACCACTTGCAAACCCATGGTAATCAACATTTGAACTTGAGTAATGTCATTGGTAGTACGCGTCAAGAGGCTAGGAATAGAGAATTTCTTAATCTCTGTCTGCGAGTAATCCAAAACTCGGTTAAAAATATCACTTCTCAGCCTACTAGTATAAGAAGCCGCCACTCGGGATGCACAAAATCCAACTGCAACTACGGACAAGAAGGCAAGAAAGGACATTCCCACCATCATGCTTGCCGGCTGCCACAACTCATCTAAATTAGTTCCTTGACTACCTAGCAAATCCGTAATTTTCGAGATATAAGTTGGCACTTCCAACTCTAGATAGACCGAAAAGCAAGTAAAGAGAATGGCTAGTAAAATCATCCCCCATTCTTTTCTACTAATTCGTTTGGCTAATTTCTTCATTCTCTCCTCCTATTCCCTTGATATTTACCTGTAGTTGACCGAGAACTTTCTCAAAAATCAGTAATTCATCTTCATCAATGTCTTCCATCAACTGCTTGTCTATTCGTTCAAAAAAGGCCTTAACCTGCTTCATTTGAGAACGTGCTTTGTCCGTCAAACGAACAAATTTTGCCCGCTTATCGCTAGGACTCGCCTCCAATTCCACCAAACCATTTTGCACCATACGCTTGACCAAATTACTAGCAACAGACTTGGTAATATTGAGTTCCTGCTCGATATCTTTAATCAAGACCAAGTCTTGGTTTTTCTCACGATTATCCAAAAAACGTACAACCTGACCTTGAGGCCCACCCATAAATTCAATACCACAACGTTTAGCTTCCTTTTGCACCATGAGGTGAATCTGATGACCAAAACGCTTAAAGACTAACATCGGTTTATCCATACTAACTCCTTTCTAACCATTGCATTTAGTTCTCCTAGGAACTAAATAAGTTTTCATGAGAACTATTTTACCACTTTGAAAAGAGATGTCAATAAAAAAGTTTCTATGAGAACTATCTTAGTTTAAATTGACATTAGGCAAGAGTTTTTATATAATAAGTACTCACTACTGTGGGTAGAAATCCATTCACTTAATGAGGAGAGAAAACTTTCAAATGAAACCAGAAGAACAAAGAGTTTTAGGAATCTTAGCAACCATTTTTGGAGCCATCGCACTTTTAGGATCCTGGATCCCGTTTATTAACTATCTATCGTTGTCCATCGGCATCGTCGCATTTATCTTGGGGATTATCGGCCTTATCGTCAACCTCAAAAAACGGAAAACAATGGCTATTATCGGAACATCCCTGGCAGTTGCCTCTGTTGTACTTTTCTTTACGAGTCAGGTACTATACGCTGATGTCTACAAAGAGTATGCCAAGGAGTTTAACCGTTCCTACATAGATACGAGTGCTTCAATGGAACGCAAAGAAGAAAGCGGCTCGACAGACGATACCTTCACCTGGACCCAAGAACAGTTCGACGCCTTAATCGAAGGTGACCTTGACAACAAAGGAAAAGGTGGCACCAACTACGAGGATATTATCAACAAACACGGACAGCCAGATTCCGAGTTTGACTTCACTCTTGGGGGTTACAATACGAAAAAAATCACCTATATCTCTATTGGAGGCAAGATTAAGACTGTTACCTTAACTTTTGCAAAAGATGACAATGGAGAGCTCTTGCTCGTCCAAAAACATCAGTCGGTCTATGTCTAGAAAAAAGCAAGTAACAAAACGATTCTGAAACCTGATTCTAAGTTCAAATATCAAAAAAACGAACAGCTAGTAAAACTGTTCGTTTTTCAATTAGAATCCGTCTACATTTGTGTAGATCTTTTGCACATCTTCGTCGTCTTCAAGAACGCTGTAAAGTTTTTCAAAGGTTGCAAGGTCTTCGCCTGACAATTCCACTTCTGACTGAGGGATCATTTCCAATTCAGTAACTTGGAATTCTTCAATACCAGACTCACGAAGGGCAACGATAGCCTTGTGAAGGTCTGTTGGAGCTGTGTAAACAGTGATTGTTCCTTCTTCTGCTTCTACATCGTCCACATCCACATCTGCTTCTAGCAATTGCTCAAAGACTGCGTCCGCATCTTCACCTGCAAATACAATAACTCCCTTGTTATCGAAGAGGTAAGAAACAGAACCTGAAGCACCCATGTTTCCGCCGTTTTTACCAAAGGCTGCACGGACATTGGCCGCTGTACGGTTGACATTTGAAGTCAAAGTATCAACAATCAGCATAGAACCATTTGGTCCAAAACCTTCGTAACGTCCTTCTGTAAAGGTTTCGTCTGTGTTTCCTTTAGCCTTGTCCAAAGCTTTATCGATAACGTGTTTTGGCACTTGGGCTTGTTTAGCACGGTCGATAACGAACTTCAAGGCTGAGTTTGATTCCGGATCTGGATCACCTTTTTTAGCTGCTACATAGATTTCTACACCAAATTTTGCATATACTTTAGAGTTAGCTCCATCTTTAGCCGTTTTCTTGGCTACGATATTGGCCCATTTACGTCCCATTAGGAATCTCCTTTTTTCACATTTTAATCTTTCTTATTATAACACAAGTTTTTTCGATTTTCACTAGAGGAAATGGATTTTATTCAGTAAATCGAGCTATGATGACACTTTTGTTGTCAAGATGGCCTTGCCTTCTTTTACCAAAGGATGACGGAAGAGTGAAAAGTACAGTTGGATGGTCATGGCAACCCAGATAAGGGGTTCACAAAGGATAACTCCCTTATAGCCCGCCCAAGGGATAATCAAGACCACAAAAGCGATTTTCCCGATTAGTTCTATAAAGCTAGAAACCAGAGGAAGGACCTTTTGCCCCAAGCCCTGCAAACAATTGCGATAAATCAATAAGAGACTCAAAATAGGATAAAAAGCTGAGCTGATTTGCAGATAGAGACTGCCATTTTCTACCAAGTAGCTATCCGTCGAACTAGCCAAGAAGGAAACCAAGGCTGGACTGGCAAAAAAGAGGAAGACACAAACAAAAATTGCCCAGGACATACTTAGACGACTGCCGATTCGAAGGCCTTGAACAATGCGGTCTGGGCGCTTAGCACCTAAATTCTGAGAAGCAAAGGTCGTCATTGATGCAGAAATAGCGGTCATGGGAAGAAGGGCGAAAGCCATAATGCGTCGAGCCGCCGTCTGGGCACTAATAATCACTGCACCAAAGGTATTAACAGAATACTGTAAAATCACACTGCCGATGGACACAATCGAACTCATCAAACCCATAGCCAAACCTTGCTCCAAGAGATCGGCGTATAAGGCCTTATCCCATTTGAAATGCTTGAGCTGAGGGAGTAGCTCAGGCACACTCTTACGGATATAATAAAAGCAAAGAACCGCTGATAAGCCTTGCGAAATAATGGTAGCTAGTCCCGCGGATTGAACTCCCAGATGCAATTGCGTAATGAAATAGAGATCCAGAACCACATTAACCAGAGCAGAGAAAATCAGAAAACCAAGCGCAGCCAGACTGTCTCCAATAGACCGCAACAAACCTGCAAAGAGATTATAAGCGAAGCTAACACCGACACAGGTCACAATCATAGAAATATATTGATAGGACTGGGGAAGAATTTCTTCAGGAGTATCTAGGTATTGCAAGAGAGGATACAAACCAAGAAAGCCCAGCAGCATAACTACAATACTCAAAAGAGCACCTAAAATCCAAGTGGTTGCTACTGCCTCCTTGATTTTAGTGAAATTCCGAGCTCCATAATAACGGGCAATGACAATTCCCATGCCATTGCCAACACCAAGAGTAAAACCTACAATCAGGTCAAAAATCGCTGTCGTCGCTCCTACTGCAGCCAAGGATTCTTGACCAAGAAAACGCCCAACAATCAAAACATCAGCAGTGTTATAGAGTTGTTGGAAAATATTAGACAGCAAGATTGGGAAGGCGAAACTCAAAAGCGAGGGAAGAATAGGACCATGTATCAGGTCCACTGTTCGTTTTTTATTCATAAGGCTATTATATCAGCTTTCTAGAGGAGCGACAAGAAACAGCAAACTATGCGTGAGCTGAGAACCAGAGCAAAGCAACGAAAAAGGGCTCTATAATATTTGTAGTGGGTAAATCCCCTATGGATCTTATGGAGCCTATTTTGTTGTAGAAAAAAAGTCCCATATGACCTATAATGAAAAGCGACTAAACAACTCATTAGAAAGATTCATATG